>CAZRXT010000410.1:0-2172 GCA_964604035.1 uncultured Prolixibacteraceae bacterium
ACCTCTTCAATCAGTTCGTGATCGCCAAGAACCTCGGCAGCTTCGAACAACAACCAAGAGCCTTCAATGTCGTGCCCATAAGAAACTGCTGTTGATTTCACGTTCCACTCCATATCGAAAAAGAGGTTGAAATGTGCAGTCCGATTGTCGATAATCTTATCGAGGAAAACACGGATGAGCCGTTTAATGCTTTCGCCCAGAATTGGGTTTTTCCAGCAGCGGTAAAGGTTTGTATATGGTTCAAGAATATGAAGGTGCGTGTTCATCGATTTCGGTTCGTTGGCATCTATCACACTCAGTCGCATGTCTTCGAGGGGTTCCCACTCTTCGCTCAACGCTTCGATATAGCCACCAAACTCTTTGTCGTAGAAATTCTTCTCGATAGTCCAGAATAGTTGTTCTGCAAATTCAAGGCTCTTTTCATTTCCGGTTGCCCGGAAGTATTCTGAAAAACCATAAATAGCGAACCCTAGTGCGTAGGCTTGTTTGCGGGTGTTGATGGGATTACCCATGCAATCGAGTTCCCAATACACGCCGCCATTCTTTTTGTCGACAAAATGATCGACCATATACTCAAACGCACGATCGGCAATCTTCAGGTATTTTTCATCTTTACTGAAATTGTATGCTGCTGAAAATGTCCACAGTATTCGTCCGTTAAGAATAGCACCTTTTGATGCATTTTTATCAACTACCCCCGAAGAGAGAATCGAACCGTAAAAACCTCCGTTTTTTTGGTCGAGTGTATGCTTAATCCAGTAATTCAATATTGATTCGAACTCACTATTTTGAGATTCGATAAGTTCAGTAATTGCCCTTTTCATTCGTAAATATCTATTTTAAGTTACTGTTTATTGGTTTGGTAGAAAGCAATTTCTTCGAACATTTATGCCTCCACTCATGGATCTAACTCCATTGCATTCCGTTGATCTACGATTCGCAAACATTATTTATATCCTTGATGTGACAATCAGCCATGCTCGATTCATTCCTACATGAATTTTTTATTATTGTCGATCAGTTGATTAATTGTTTCTACCGAAAGATGTGAATGTAATTTATCTTCGGGAGTATTCAAACAGTAATCGACCAATTGATCAATAGTTGTTTTTGCAACATGCATTCGGGTGTCTGACGACGCATAATAGATGAAAACTGTTCCGTCTTCGTCGGCAATCCAACCGTTCGAGAAAACCACGTTCGAAACATCGCCAACACGCTCCTCGCAAAGAGGTGCAATGAAATACCCGGCAGGTTTGTGAGTTATTTTTGAAACATCGTTGGCATCGGCCATGCATACGTAAAGCACGTAGCGCAAGCCTGCCGCAGTATTCCGAACTCCATGAGCCAAATGCAACCAGCCTTTATCGGTTTTGATAGGGTGTGGTCCAAGGCCATTTTTCACTTCGTAAACGGTATGGTATGTTTTCTGATCGATAATTGTTTCTTCAGGAACCTCAGCATTTTCAATCGTTTCCGACAAGCCCCAGCCTATGCCGCCACCTTTGCCAGTGTCGATAAAACCATCCTGCGGACGTGTGAAGAAGGCATATTTTCCATCGACAAACTTTTCGAATAGAACTACGTTGCGTTGCTGACCTCCGTGAGAGATCAAATCGGGAAGGCGTTCCCAGTTTATAAGGTCTTTTGTGCGCGCAATACCGGCAGCAGCAGTTGCACTAGAAGTGTCGCCATCGGGGGCATTAGGGTCTTTGCGTTCGGAACAGAATACGCCGTAAATCCAGCCATCTTCGTGAGCTGTCAGGCGCATATCGTAGACGTTTGTATCGGGTTCTTCGGTTTGCGGCAAGGTTATTGGGCGATCCCAGAAACGGAAATTATCTACACCATTTGGACTTTCGGCAATGGCAAAGAACGATTTTCGATCGGCTCCCTCAACCCTCACAACCAACAGATATTTGCCGTTCCACTTAATAGCTCCTGAGTTGAATGCTGCATTAATTGTAATCCGCTCCATGAAGAATGGATTTGTTTCAGGATTCAGGTCGAAACGCCAATGTAAAGGAGCATGGTCGCGGGTTAAAACCGGATTTTTAAAGCGGCTGTAAATTCCGTTTGTACTGAAAAGTTCTTCGTTCTTTTTACTCAATAATTCGGTATGAGCCTTTTCAATAGCGGCTTTTCTGGTTTCAAACAATGTAGTCATAGTAT
>CAZRXT010000411.1:0-2171 GCA_964604035.1 uncultured Prolixibacteraceae bacterium
TTACAATTTCGGGGTTCATGCCTAAGTTGCCCACTAACTGTACTCTGTTCCTTAAAGATGTCATAATTGTAATTTTTAAATTGTGATTAATTAATTTTGATGGAACAAAGTTGCAATGGTGCTTGAACTAAAGTCGGTAAATAAACATTTAGAGTTGTTTGTTTTTCGTTTAAATTCGTTTGTAAGTGTTTAAAATTGATTATATATTTGTTTATCTGTATATTAAAAAACACCATGAGCGAAAAACGTTTTTGTCCAGTCTGCAACGAACCTATTCTGGGGCGTATCGATAAAAAATTTTGTTCCGATCAGTGTCGCAATTCGTTTAATAATACTCGCTACAGCATGTCTAACACCTGTGTGCAAAAAATTAACAGAACACTGAAAAAGAATCACACTATACTTACTGGGCTCAATACCAGCGGTAAAACTAAAGTCTCGCGCTCAAAATTGCTGCACGAAGGTTTCGATTTCAACTACTTCACCAGCACATACGAAACACAAAAAGGTAATACCTATAAACTTTGTTATAACGAAGGCTATTTGCCTCTTAACGACGATTATTTTCTTTTAATTCATTGGAAAGAAGAAGAATAAGCAAACGGCTGAAAATCTGAATTATCTGAGAATTAGTATTGAATAATTTTTTTTGTTTTGTGTCTATAAGTATCAGTGATTTAATTGGTTGCGAGTGATATAGCAATAACAATACAAGCAAGTTTGCGGTCATTGTAAATACACAGACACGAGCAATTAAAATCAGAAAATAAGGAAAAACAATTACAAACGTTATCAAGACAAAATTGACAAGCCACTGAAAAAAGTCTTACATTTTTTAATGAAAAGATGTAGAATATTTATTCTGCCCCCACCTTTCTACTGGTTATCTAACTTGCTGTTTTCTTGATTAACTTTGGTGTTGTTCTAACGCAACCAATTTTCAGTGGGAATCATCTTTGATGGAAAATCATTATGAAGAAATACTTTTTTCTTGGTTTGATCATAGCTCTGTTTGGATGCGATAAAAACGAAGAGCCAATTCTTACAAATAAAGGGAATCTTTGGATGCCTAATCCTGTTGCAATAATAGCTGAAGATCAGGTGCAACTCAGGTGGACTGGTGGGGTTTACTTACATGCCCTAAATTTTCCGGGAGTGTATGTTGAACCCGATTTTTTCGAGATTTATATTTCAAAGGACGATTATCCGAATTTCGTTAAGCTTGTCAAGCTGAAGAATAATCATATGCATGAATATACCATCACCGGTCTTACTGAGGGAAAGCCGGTTTATTTCTATGTGACTTCCATGAAAGAGGGGTACGAAAAGATAATCACAGATACAATTATGGCAGTGCCGGGCAAAGAAACCGAAACTGTTGTTCTATTTAGCAAAGGTTCAGGAGGCTCACCGACTACAGTTTCGAGAGCTCATAATATCAGCAAGATTGCTTATGTAGATCAGGGATATTATTGGGAAAACGGTGAAAACTGCTGTATGGCTGTTTCAATTTTAATATCAAATATTGATGGGACGGAGGCTGAATTGCTTGACAATTTTTGCTACGAACCCGACTGGTCGCCCGATGATAAAAAGATAGCATTCAGAACAGAGAAGGGCGAAGTGAATACTGACAGTGGGATGCCTTCGCAGATAGCAATTTACGATTGTGATTCGAAGGTTATTACCAAATTGACAAACGATGCTGCTAACAATTATACACCTGAATTTTCAATGAATGGGGAGCTGATAATGTACCAATCGTCGAGGGGAGTTTCCGGCGACAAAACAAATATATGGTTAGTTGACCTCAATACTTTGGAGCATAGGCAGCTGACAGATTTGGCTACTGCAGGGTTTGTAAGTTTTGGGAAGACAAGCTGGATTGACGATGAAAGTTACCTTTTCCATGCGCAGCAGAGTAATTATAAAAACAATATTTTCAGGTCATCGATAAATTCTCCTGCTATTGAGAAAGTATTTGATTCATATTGGAACGACTACTGTCCGGTAATGTCGCCCGACGGAAAAAAGATAGCATTCTTTTCCGACAGGTCGGGTTCGAGCGAGGTATGGCTTTACGACCTTGTGACAAGTAAATTCAGGCAGCTGACCGGCTTTACAGAGGAAAGTTATATCAATGGGTGGTGGAGTAAGCTTGAATGGATAGA
>CAZRXT010000412.1:0-2153 GCA_964604035.1 uncultured Prolixibacteraceae bacterium
ATTAACCCTGACGTTGTTTGAACTTAGGATTCTTTTTATTAATCACGTACAAACGGCCTTTCCTGCGTACAATCTTACAGTCAGCGCTACGTTTCTTTATTGATACACGTACTTTCATCCTTTTATTTTTAAATGGATCTTAATCTGCAAAAACTTTTAAAAAATGTCACAAAAATAAACTTTTTATCCAGACAATACTATTGTTTTTGCAATCTATTGATTATTTGTATCTAAATGTAATCCTACCTTTTGTTAGATCATATGGAGACATTTCAACTTTTACTTTGTCTCCTGGCAAAATTTTTATGTAATGCATTCGCATCTTTCCTGATATGTGCGAAGTTATTACATGTCCATTTTCCAGTTCAACTCGAAACATTGCATTTGACAATGCTTCGATAATAGTTCCATCTTGCTCTATTGAAGACTGTTTAGCCATAAATCGTTGTTATTATCTTAATTCGATTCGTTTAACACTTCATTCTCTAAAAGATAAACTTTAATGCTACCGACAAAACTTACAAATTTTATTACGAAGATTCACACTATCATTAATAATAAAATTTGTAAGAAAACAAATCGTGTTCTAAATATTATATTTAAAAAGAACCTTTCTAAATTTTTAAGCCGCTAAAACACAATTCGCCTGCATTAGCAGAACCGGCACCTCAATATTATTAAAGAACGAATAAATCTGATTATCCAGAATTATTGCGCAATAAAGATCAATCTACTAGAGACCACCACCTGAACGTCCTTTAATGCGACCCGACTTCATTAAACCATCGTAATGACGCATCAATAAATGACTTTCGATTTGTTGCAAAGTGTCGAGAACAACACCTACAAGAATTAACAAAGAGGTGCCTCCAAAGAACTGAGCAAATGATGCATTCATGCCAAGCATTTTTGCAAAAGCAGGAAGAATGGTTACAACACCTAAGAATATTGACCCAGGTAAAGTAATACGAGACATTACTGTATCGAGAAATTCTGCTGTCTTTTTTCCCGGTTTAACACCTGGAATAAAACCGCCATTTTTCTTCATATCTTCTGCCATTTGCACTGGATTGACAGTGATTGCAGTATAAAAATAGGTAAAAGCAATAACCATAATGAACATGGTAAGATTATACCACAAACCATTAAAGTTAGAGAATGCAGCAGCAAAACCACTCATAGATTCACCTCCAAAACTAGCTAAAGTAATAGGGATAAACATGATTGCTTGAGCAAAAATGATAGGCATTACACCAGCTGCATTAACTTTTAGTGGGATATACTGACGTACACCACCATATTGTTTGTTACCTACAATTCTTTTTGCGTATTGAACAGGAATTTTACGTGTTCCCTGTACCAACATGATAACCAACATAAATACAACAAACAAAAGAACAAATTCAATGAGTAGCATTACTAAACCACCACCACTTTGTTCTTCCATGCGAGAGATAAACTCTTGCACAATAGAACTTGGGAAGCGGGCAATAATACCAATCATTATAATTAAGGAAACACCGTTTCCAATTCCTCTGTCAGTTATTTTTTCACCTAACCATAAAACGAACATTGAGCCAGCAAGCATAATAATTGTTGAGCTGATATCAAAGAAACGTCCACTCAGAACAAAAGCTTCAGGAGTCTGAGCTAATTGCATGTGAAGGTTAGTTAAAAAAGCAGGCCCTTGGAAGATAAGAATAACAACCGTTAAATAACGTGTAATTTGATTCATCTTTGTTCTTCCCGACTCACCTTCTTTTTGTAATCGTTGGAAATAAGGAACAGCTATTGTCAATAGTTGAACTACGATCGAAGCAGAAATATAAGGCATAATCCCTAAAGCAAAGACTGATGCATTTGAGAATGCTCCACCAGAAAACATATCGAGCAAGCCCAGCAAACCATCTTGTGTTTGCGATTTTAAGGCTCCTAACTGCGCTGGATCCAATCCCGGCAATACTACAAAAGAACCCAAGCGATAAATTAGGATCATAAAAAAAGTAAGTCCTAATCTCGACCTCAGGTCTTCAATCTTAAAAATGTTCTTTAAGGTTTCTATTAACTTCTTCATAAGTTAACTTATTTTTCATAATGCCAGGTTAGTGACATTAAATGGTTTCTGTTGTACCTTTTAAATTTTCAATTGCTTC
>CAZRXT010000413.1:0-2146 GCA_964604035.1 uncultured Prolixibacteraceae bacterium
TGGGAAATAACTGTGTAGATAAATTTGCGCCATTCATTGCGGATCTTTTCCAACTCTGGTTCAAACCATGCCCAGTAGCGATACAATGGTTCACAAAACACAATTGAATGTTCTTTGAAATCGATGTTTAAATCCCAAGGCCCCTGAAATTCAATTATTTTTTCCTTATCGAACTTAGGCAAATCATATTCCTCTTCGTAGGCCCAATCTAATTTTTTCAATACTTCTTCCTGTGTCTCTTCCCAATCGTAAACATGGGCTTTCCAAAGTTGATTTTGCTTTAAAAATGGGGAGTTGTGCAAATCGAGTGCTTCAAGTTTTAGCCTTATCTCTTCGGCTATTTCTCTGTATTCTCTGTTTTGGAAAACAATGTTGTGGTTCCCATAAGCGTGAAGGTCGGTTCCCATTTTATTGTTGCTATTAATTCTGATATTTTATTCGTCTCACAAAAGGAAGATGCAATGGATTATTCAGTTGTCTTTATTTGTTTGCCTGCAAAAGTTCCATAGGCTTTGCCTGAAACTTCACCGCGTTTGTAATAATCGGCCAGCATTTTCAGCACAAGGTCAATATCATTTTCATCCTCGATTAAAAGCTTGCCATCTTGGATTTTTAATTTGTCGCCATGTTCTTTACAAACCTTTTGCATTTGCATGATTGACCTTGCACCAATATTCTTGTGATTGCCAATTTTGGAAAGGCGTACCAGCTTTTTATGTATTGATGGATTCTTTTCAATCTGCTCTTTCATTACTTCTAGACCTTCAATCATTTTGGTGTCTTCAAGCTCTGTAATAACCGCTGTTGCTTGGGTTTTATATTCTTCTTCAAGACCGACGATCTGTTCAAATTGAGGTTTACGAGCGATATAAAAAGTATCATCATAAAAAATACAATCTACTATTTTGTCGAGGTAAACGGTTTCACCTTTAATTAGCTCAAGTTTCTGGCTTCGTGAATTAAAAAATGTTCGAATGCTTTTTTGTAGTGCATTCTTTTTATTTCCATCCTTTTCGTCAACAGCGACTTTTCCCGAAAGGATTTTTCTGAAACTGTAAATCCAATCGGTTGTGCTGTAAGAAAAGCCAACGGAATATGCCCATAGTTCTTCTTCTGAAATTATTTCTTCAAGGCTATGAATTTTGGGAGGTTGTGATTTCAACTGATTAAAAACGACATCGGCAAATGACATTACACTGTTTTGCATTGAATAAGTAAACAAATGTTCGGTATCGTCGGAGATTACATCGTATTCCTGAAGCTCTTTCTTTTTCTTTTGAAGATAACTTAACTGCTCAACAGTCAAATCGTAAAGGTGTTGACGAATATCATCGTTCACATCGATCTGATATACTTTGAACAGAAATTTGTCCATTACCTTGCTCGACTTTTTAAAGTTGTCTTTCAGTACACGGGTGATGAAATACAAAAAGGAATTTTCGACCTCAATGCTTTCTAATTTTTCGTTTAATTCATCTAAAATCATGGTAGTTGGGTATTTGTGGTTGCAAAATAGAGTTTATGTCCGATTTCATATATTTTAATGTCAGAATCGTCTTGCAAATATTTGTCGCGCGAAATGATTAATCCATTCTTCGTTTTATCGTTTTCGATGTATTCAATTTCATAAATGGCAAACCGAAAACTTAAAAGTGGATTGATCAAGAGCAACGATGAATTGATATAGATGCGATAAATAATTGTCATTAAAAACAACACCGATAAGCATTCGAACCAACCGTTAAAGCTTTGGAAAAGAAAGGGTATAATATAAGTGGCAATGTAACCAATTGATTCGCTATTCTTATTTTTTACATCTTTGACTTTTACGGGATATCCATTTTTCGCAACCTCCTCGATGTTGCCCAACGTTTGGATATAACCAAACAGGCCAATTAACGAGGCAATTGTTAAAACCAGAGAAAGCCCAAACTTTAAAATCAATGTTTTTACCCCATCGGCAGTAAACCCAGTCCAATGAAAAGAATCCATGTTTTCGGAAACCTGCCGGGCAATAATCAAGATGAACAAAGGCAAATAAGACGATACAAACAGCGCAAATTGTGCAAGACCATGAAGACTATTTATCTTGCCGCTATTCTGTTTCTTTGTATTCATCTGGTTCCAATTTGTTTTTTAAAAACTA
>CAZRXT010000414.1:0-2119 GCA_964604035.1 uncultured Prolixibacteraceae bacterium
CCAAAAACCTAATGAAGGAATAATTTGTATTTTTGCAACCAACAAAAACTCAATCTGAATGGCAAAAAAGAAGAATTTGAAAGGGTTTCTTTGGGGTTTCATAATCGGAGCTATCATAGCAGTTGGTGCATTTTACTACTACGTGAACTACTACAAAAAAACCAAGTTTGAACGGAAAGCCGAAAAATTTGAGAAAGAAGCTCAAAAACAGATTGAGAAAGCCAGCGATAAAGCAAAAAAATTATTTGAATAACAGTTACGAATGAAAATAATCGATATCATAAACAATTCGGAGAAAACCCTTTTCTCTTTTGAACTTTTACCTCCATTAAAAGGAACAAGCGGAAACAAATTGTACGATACAATTGATTCGCTTCTTGAATTTAATCCTAAGTACATCAACTTCACAACTCACCGCGACGAGTATGAATTCCGCACCCGGAAAGATGGCCTGATTGAAAAGCATGTTGTACGCAAACGCCCGGGAACAGTGGCTATTGCGGCTTCAATTCAGCATAAATACGGAATTCCTGTGGTACCTCATATTTTGTGTGGCGGCTTTACCCGTAGCGAAACCGAGCATGTGCTTATCGACTTGAATTTCCTTGGAATTGAGAACGTTTTGGCCCTGCGTGGCGATGGCTTAAAAACAGAACCTGCTTTTACGCCTGCTCCCGATGGCAACAAAAATGCGAATGAGTTAGTAGAACAAATTGTGAATCTAAAAACCGGGAAATATCTCGATGCTGATTTAAAAAACACAGCACCGCTCGATTTTTGCATTGGCGTGGCCGGTTATCCTGAAAAGCATTTTGAGTCACCAAACCTCGATACCGACATGAAGTATTTGAAACAGAAAATAGATGCCGGAGCCGATTACATTGTTACCCAGATGTTTTTTGACAATCAGAAATACTACGATTTCGTAAATAAATGCCGTGAAATTGGAATTACAGTTCCAATCATTCCGGGCATTAAACCAATTGCGGTGGCTAACCAACTTACTGTGTTGCCTAAGATTTTCCATATCGACCTTCCGGTTGAACTGGCAAACGAACTGGCCAAATGCAAAAATAACGACGATGCTAAGAAAGTTGGAACCGAATGGGCTATTTACCAAACAAAAGACCTTGTTGCTCACGGCGCACCAAGCTTGCACATCTACACTTACGGCATTACCGACAACGTGAAGGAAATTATGAAAGCCGTTTTGTAAGAAAATTCAACAAACTCTATATCGAAGGGCAATCCAATTAGGGTTGCCTTTTTTTATCACACCAGAAACCAAAATCCAAAGAAATGACAAATTGTTCCGCCTAAAATGAAAAAGTGAAAAACCCCGTGCAGGTAAGGCTTCGAACGCCACATATAGAAGAAAGGCGAAAAACTGTAAACGATGCATCCGGCCAATAAGAACCACAACGTTTTTGGAGGGGTGAACCTGATAACTGGAACTATGGCAATAATTATCACCCAGCCCATTACCAAATAAAGAATGGTTGAAAGCAGGCGCAATTTCGAAGTATAAAACCACACTTTAAACACCACACCGGCTATTGCCAACGCCCAAATAATCCCAAAAATTGACCAGCCCCACGGACCACGCAGTGTAACCAACGTAAGTGGCGTATAGGTTGCCGCAATAAGCACATAAATTGACGAATGGTCGAGCTTGTTAAGCTTGTATTTTTTCCTCGGATTGTATGTGCCATGAAAAATTGTCGACGATGTATAAAGCAAAATCATGCCTACACCAAAAATACTGAAAGATACTATATGCCAAACTGTTCCGTACAACGAAGCCCTGACAACCAAAAGTACAGTTGCAGCAATTGAAAGCGCTATGCCAACTCCGTGAGAAACACTATTTATAATTTCGTCGCCTTTGGTACGACGCTTTAAAACTGAGTTCATTTTAAAACTATTGAAAGTGAATAAACAGATTATTCCACCATCAAACCAGATTTCCGCAAATCATCCCAATAACCCGGGTATGATTTAGTTATCACCATCGGATCATTTATTTTTATGCAGCCATTTACCAGCGCAACCGGCGCAAAAGCCAACGCCATCCGATGATCGTGATAAGTGTCAATTTCGACCATACTGTTGAATTTTG
>CAZRXT010000415.1:0-2118 GCA_964604035.1 uncultured Prolixibacteraceae bacterium
AAAGAATACCGACAACGATTTATAGATAGGGCGTACAAACATTTTGAAAACGATGGCGTTTTTACTCCCGATGCAGCCCAAGCCCGCTTTGAAGCTCGTGTTGCCCAAATTGATATGGCTATTATTGCCGAGTCGGCACGTTGGGGCGATGCGCAAAGCGGTAGTGCATACACAAAAGACAATGCCTGGTTGCCCGAAATTGAACGAGTTTATGACCAGTTCTTCCCGTATCGAACTGATATTGTTATTGATCAGTTATATGACGATGGTTTGTATACATCGCTGTCGCCGGTGGTCTTCAAAAGTGGAGCAACGACCTTGACAAAAGAGGTTTATCCGGCTTTATCTTACAGCCAAATAACTATTTCGACTTCTTCAACAAGCGGAGAAATTTACATGACCCTCGACGGTACTGACCCTCGAAATGTTGGAGGGGGAGTTTATGCCAACGCCAGTAAAACCGACAATAAAAAGACTATTACAATTGATGGCACTACCCTCATTAAATGCCGGGTTAAACAAGGTGACACGTGGAGCGCGTTGAGTACAATTGCTTTTACTGCTGCAACTGAAGATTATACAAACCTTAAAGTGACCGAGATAAATTACAATCCTATCGATTCGATTATTGGCTCAGATACCGTTAATGGTAAGTCGTTCGAATTCATTGAACTAAAGAATACCGGAAAGAAACCAATCAACCTTTCGGGCTTGAAATTTACTTCTTCTATTGAATATGATTTTAAAGAAAATGAGTTGCTTTCGCCAAAACAGTTTTATGTAATTGCCTCGAAACCAAAGTGGTTTTACGAAAGGTACGGACAAGTTCCAACGGCAAATTTCGACAAGAATTTTTCAAATGCAGGCGAACATGTAATCATTTCCGATTCGAAAGGAAAAGATGTAATCAATTTCGAGTTTTACGATGTTGAGCCTTGGTCGCCACTGGCCGATGGCGAAGGATATACGCTCTCGTCACCTCTTCGCTACCCAACCGGAAACCCTAATAATTTCAACTATTGGATTGCCTCTTCTGTTTACAATGGTTCGCCGTTTGCCGACGATCCCGGCATTATGGATTCCAATCATGAAATTGAACTGGGCAAAAATGAAATTGCAATTTATCCGAACCCAACACAGGGAAAGGTGTTCTTCAAGTTCGAAAACAATGACAGTGATGTTCTTGTGGAGGTTTATTCAATGAATGGTGCTAAAATTTATGGAGCGTCGATTCAGGAAAATGGTTATTTCGATTTGAACCTTATGAGCATCAAACCTGGATTGCTACTGTTTAAAATCAGTAGAGAAGGGGAGACCACTGTTCGAAAAGTTCTATATAAGCCTTAGTCCGAATTATTTAAGGCCGATGTTTGTGTAATCGACCTGAAAATCGGAATATTGTTCAGCAATGCGATCAAGAATGCGGTCAACATCGCTGTAGGTTTCGGCACGTAAAAGTTCAATTCTGATTTCGCGGAAATTTGGAAGAGCAGGAAAATACTTTGCAAAGTGGCGGCGCATTTCGTTTATGGCACGTCCCTCGTCGTCTTTCCACTCCATCGAAATTGTCAGCTGATCTTTCACATTTCGTACAATTTCGGGAACCATAGGTGCGGGAAGCTCTTCGCCTGTAGCAAGGAAGTGCTTTACTTCGCTAAAAATCCAAGGCCGGCCAATTGCACCACGACCAATCATTAATGCATCAACACCTGTTTGATCAAGCAACTGTTTAGCCTTTTGCGGACCGTTGATGTCGCCATTCCCAATAATTGGGATAAACATTCTTGGGTTATTTTTTACTTCGCCAATCAACGACCAATCGGCCTCGCCAGTATAAAGCTGGCTACGTGTACGGCCATGAATAGCCAACGCCTGAATTCCTGTATCTTGCAACCGTTCAGCAACATCAACAATGAATTTACTGTTGTCGTCCCATCCAAGGCGGGTTTTAGCTGTAACCGGAAGTTTCACAGCATTAACAACCTGCCGGGTCATTTCAACCATTTTAGGAACATCGCGCAGCATTCCGGCACCGGCACCTTTGGCCACAATTTTCTTCATGGGGCATCCAAAGTTGATGTCGATAAAATCGGGGCCAACCTCTTCGGCAACCTTTGC
>CAZRXT010000416.1:0-2106 GCA_964604035.1 uncultured Prolixibacteraceae bacterium
GCAAATTTGGCCATTTCGCAAGTATCAATCAAGCTAATGAATTCGCCAATAGTAGCTTCGTCGACACTGTATTTTACAAGCGTTGATCGAACATTGTCGCGGTTGAGTTCCGATAGTGGGAGCGTTAGTTTGTCGCTCAGGTAACCCCACAATGCGCGCGACAGGGCATCGAAAAACTCTTCTTTATTGTTTTTCTTTACGCACTCCGATGCCGCTTTCAAGTGTTTTCGGGCCATTTTGCTGGCTTGCTTGTTGCGCATGAAGGCAATGTTCGCATTTTCGCGGGCTTTCTTTTGAAGCACAACTACAATAATTGCAAATGCAAGCAATGCGGCAAGGAATCCAAAATAAAACATGAAACTGCCGAAAAAGCTGCTGTGTACCGAGCGGAGTTTTTGGCCGTTGGTTTTTATGAAGCGGATGTCTTTCCCGATGTATTTCACATCTTCTTTCGACATATTGCTTACAACGGTTGTTGACTGGTCGTCCGAACCTTTTTCTACACGAATATTGAATTCGTCGGTCGAAAGTGTTTTATATGTTTTTGATGATGAATCGAAATAGACAAATTTCTGAGCAGGAATTGTAAAGTTTCCTGCATATCGAGGAATGATAACATATTCGAATACCGTTGATCCGCGAATGCCCGATTCAGATGCATTAAAGTCGTAAGATGTTTTTGGATCGTAGACTTCAAAGTCGGCAGGAAAATCTAAGGTTGGCGGATTGATGTGTTTCAGGTTTCCATTTCCCGTAACGGCAACTTTAATTGTGATGGCCTCGTTCGATTTGATGTTTGTCTTGTCGATGCTCGACTTCAGCGTAAAATCACCAACAGCGCCTTTAAATCCCGATGGTGCTGCAGGAAGGTCTTTTACTGATATTGCAATTCGGTTCGATTTAACAGCTGTTTTTACATTTTGTACTGATCCGAAAAAGTCGTCGAAAACATTTTGAGACGCTACACGTTGCTGAACGTTGAAAACCATTTCGGCCGGTTCAATGTACAAGGTTCCGCTTTGTTGCGGTACAAGTATTTTTTTCTGAAGAGGAAATACATTATAAACAATTCCGTCTACAGCTTCGCGAGTTGCTCCCTGGTTTGAAGCTGGAATAGCAATGTCTTGCGACCAGAATCCGTCGAACGAAGGGAATGTTTGATCAATGACCGACGATATTCCTACGCGGCTGTACAGCTTGAATGTAACATAGATCATTTCGCCTTTGAATACATTTCGCTTGTCTACATCGCACTGAATAAAGAGGTTATCTTTCGATGTGGTTGCCGCTCTGTCGGAATTTGAAGAACTTCCCTGATTTGCATTGCCCGATGAAGAACCTGCCGATGCTGAATTGCTGGCAGGCTGACGGCCTTCTATTACTTTAATTGAAAGCGAGTTCGATTGGTATACATCTCTTTCCGATTTGATCGAAGCCGAAGGTATGTTATACGTGCCCTCTTTTTTTGCCCGTAAAATGAATGTATACGAATAATTAACTGATTGACTTGTCTTTCCGTTAATGATACTGATGCTTGAACTTCTTGAGACACTTGGCCCCATCAATACATCAAAGTTTTCGATTTCGGGCATTTTCAAATCTTCACCTTTCGCGTTGAGCGACAAAGTAAGGCCAAACTGCTCGCCCACAGGGACAATGTTTGGTGCCGACATTGTAAACCTTACATCTTCTGCAAAAGATTTTATTCCAATGAGAAGAAATAATATGAGAACTATTTTCCGATTCATTTTATTTGATAAAATTTCAAATTCGAACAAAAATATAAAACGTTAATTTCTCCTGACGTGAAAACGACGAAATGTTAAAAGAAACTTTTCAAGAAAGAGCCTTAGCTTACCAATCTTTATCAGGCCTGTTCGATTGTGCTTTAACTGCTTTCGCTTTTTTTACCTTTTCCTGTGTATCTTTTTCGTCGTTTTGAAGAGCTTTCAGCATCTGTTCAGCATTCTGTTTCGAAATTTTAGATTGCTGCTGTTGCTGATTTTGATCTTTGTTTTGTTGATCCTTATTTTGTTGATCTTTATTCTGGTCCTTATTCTGTTGATCCTTGTTCTGTTCTTTATCCTGTTGGTCTTTGTTCTGATC
>CAZRXT010000417.1:0-2096 GCA_964604035.1 uncultured Prolixibacteraceae bacterium
CGCCCAAAGCAGCTTTTATCGAGAAGTTTTCGAGCTGGGAAACAAAATTGCCCAGCCTTCGGGTAATTAATTCAATAATGAGCCACATTAGCAAAAAAAGCATTACTACGAAGATGAAAAATACTTTTGAAGCTTGTAAAAAGTGTTGTACTTCAACATCATAAACCAGTGCGGTGCGAATAAAATAGCCCTTGTACGATTTTGCGTAGTAGTAGAAATTTTGTTTTGTTGTTGCCGATCTGCGGATGTTGCTCCCTTTTCCCGAATACAATGCCTTTTGTACTTCCGGCCTCGAAAGGTGGTTGTCCATTGTAGTGATATCTTTCGCGAAATTATCGTACAAGACACTACCGTTGTTTTCTACAATTGTAATGCGTTGGTTGTTGTTGGGTAGAAGCAACAAAAGAGAATCGAGGGCCTTGAATTCCCTGGTCTGGTAAAGATGGTTTTGTTCGATGAAATTATGAGTGACAACAGTAATATTGTCGAGTGTATTCTCTAACAGAACAGCTTTATTCTCTTTTTCCCTTTCGTACTGGAAAAGTAAGATTGCGATAGAAAATAAGGAGAATACCAACAAGAAAGATATGAATATCCGACTTCTGAAAGATCTGTTCTTTTTAATTGCCATAGCCTTGTTTTTTTACTGTTCGTCAAATTTGTATCCGTAGCCGGTTTTACCCTTAATGCGGTTGCCGTAATCGCCTATTTTTTTTCTTAATCGGGCAATGTTTACATCAACATTCCGCTCTGTAACAATAACATCGTCGTGCCATACTTTGTCAAGTATATCGGTACGGCTAATGTAGCTGCCTTTTCGCTTCATCAAAATTAATAGAATGTCGAACTCCTTTCGGGTGAGTTCTACAAGTTGGTTATCTATAGTTACCATCTTCTTTTCGGTGTCAATTAGTAGCCCTTCGCAGGCAAGGTTTTCCATAGCCTTTATGCTGCCTCTTTTGAGTACCGCTTTCACCCGGGCAATCACTTCTTTCACCGAAAACGGTTTATTTATATAGTCGTCGCCACCAATATTAAAGCCTGTAAGCAGGTCGTTTTCTCCGTCGCGGGCGGTGATAAATATAATTGGTATAGTTAGTTGCTTCTGTTTCCTGATAGTGTCGGCAGTTTTGAACCCCGAGATTCCACCCATCATCACGTCGAGCAAAATCAGGTCGAACGTTTCAATGGGTTTCTTAAGAGCTTCCTCGCCCGAGTATGCAACTTCAACTTCAAACCCTTCGCTTTCAAGGTTAAACTGAAGGATTTCGCATAAATCCTTTTCGTCGTCGACAACCAATATTTTCTGAGCTGACATAATTCTTCTTTTAATCTAGGTTAGGCAAATGCCTGATGTCTTTTCCTTCAATGAAATATATAGCTGCTTCGGCTATGTTTGTTGCATGGTCTGCAATACGTTCAATATTATCGACCATCTCTTTTATCGTTATAAAACTAATTAATGCTTTCTTGCTGTCTTCAAAATTTTCGCTTTTTGAAATCAGGTTTTTGAGCATTTTTTTGTTTATCTCATCAACAACCGAATCGTTTTTGATGGTCCAAGTGGCAAAATCCTTGTCGTGTTGGGTAAACGACAGGAGCGATTTATTTACCATTTGTGATGCTGTAATGAACATGGTTGAAATTACAGCCGAAGACTGGCTGTACACTTCCATGCTTTTTATCTTTTTTAGGTATTTGGTAAGGTTTACAGCGTAATCTCCTATCCGTTCAATGTTTATGACAATTCGGTAGCAGGCCATTATTTTCCTAATCTCAGATGCAACTGGCTGATAAAGAACAATTGTATTGACAATTCTCTCGCTTAGTTTAACCTCTAGCTGATCTATCAATTCTTCGTTTGCACTAATTTCGTTATCGATGTTCTCGGGTATCACAATCTCACCCGACTGAAATAATGTTTCGAGGTAATCGAGTTGTTTTAGTGTCAGATTGGCCATTGTTTCGAAGTCATTCATCACTTTCTGAATTGCTTCATCTTTTCTATTGGGCATATTGTTTAAATCTAAGATTGCTAAAATTATCCAATTTTTCCTGTAAGGTACTCTTCAGTTCGCCTGTCGTGAGGGTTGGTA
>CAZRXT010000418.1:0-2095 GCA_964604035.1 uncultured Prolixibacteraceae bacterium
CTTCTAAACCAAAACCAGAAACCCAACCGAAATTAAAACGATTAAAGTTTTGATAGTTGGTATTTTCATACATGGCATGTTCATCGGCATCATATTCCAAATTCTTCCACAAAAGCAAATCTCCTCGAAGCCCGGCATAAAATGAAGGTTGAACTTTCCGATAAAGGGTGTTCCCTATCTTTAAAGTCAAATCAATCGACATGTAATGAAATCGGTCTTGAATGTGTTCATCATTTGTATAGACAGCGATATGTGAATTAACATCAGGCGAATAAATAAAATATATACCATCTTGGACAGACTTACTACAACCTCTTTGTATATAAGACAGGCTGGGTTTAAATGAGATGAATTTATTTATTGGAATTTGCGATGCAATACCCAAACCAGGTGTCAATAATTCTTCGTTTCCTATATACCAGTAAAAATCATTGCCCAGTAAACTATTTAAACGCTGATTAGAAATATCACCTTTAATAAAAATGCTTAAATTCTCTTTGAATTCGTTTTGCGCATAACTAGCTGTGTTTAAAGCCAAAAGTGTAAGTCCTAAAAATGCTATTCTTTTCATACTCTTAAAGTTTTGTTGTTTATCTGATAGTATGATGCAATTTATCGGAATGGTTGCACTTGCCGAGGAAGAAAAAATTACCAAATCGGCTTTTTTACTGGTGGTATCTATTATAAGAGTTGCATTTTCAATTGGGTTGAGCTGGCTAATGATAATGGTATCGCGTGCAGGGGCTTCCTTCCAAACGGTGTCGGTTACGTAAACATATTCGTACACCACAAGGGTATCGGCATTCTGTGCGCAAAGAGTGTTCACTTCAAACAAAACAGTAGCCAACAACAGTAAGCTATTTCGAAACAGGTTTTTCAAGGCGGATAGTATCGTGCACAACAATGGTTTTCTTAACAATCACTCTCTTTTTTTCAGCTTTTGCTGGTTCAGCAACCTGAGCAGGGGCAACAAGGTCCAGTTCAATTGAGTCGGTTTGCCGGGTGGCTAACGTATCGGTTAAAATCTGAGGTTGAATTTCAGTCTGGGGCACAATTGCATCTTCTGATCGGACTAACGATTGGCACAGAAAAAAGCCACCTGTAGAGGTTGAAACAACAGCTGCTGCAATAATGGCTTTGCCTAAAAAGGTTGCTCCCCAATGCAGCGTTGTTGCCGAAGCCGAAGAGATAGAGGCCGAAGGAGCAACAGCTGCCATTTCGAAACCGCTGAGGCCTTTGCAAAAAATACGATCGATATAATTGGGGCGGAAAAACAGCAACAGAAAAGCACTGTAGCGTTTGTACTCGTGTGGTTCTTTCTGAATTGCCCTTTGGTAAAGCAACTCCTGCGCCTCTTTGCGGGCTCTCGACAAATGCGATTTTGATGTTCCGGCACTGATGTTCATCATTTCGGCAATTTGCCGGTGGTTGAAACCATCGAGAACATGAAGGTTGAAAACAACTTTGTGGTGGGGCGGAAGGTTGTCAATTACCGACAACAGTTCGTCGGTTGTAAACGAAGCCTTCTCAATGGCAACACGTGTTCTATTCTTCGAAATATCCATTTCAATTTCTTGCTCTGGTCGGTCAGCTAATTCATTTAACTGCACTTCCCAATGTTGTTTATCACGCAAAAACAGAAGAGTTTTGTTTATCGCTATCTTTCTAATCCAGCCTTCAAAAGAACCTACTCCTTTGAATGTTTTGAATTTATTGATGGCAGTAATAAAAGTTTCCTGCACAATGTCTTCGGCAATATCCGAATCGGCCACATATCTGCGGCAAACTCCCTTTAGCCTGGGTGCATTATCCCTGTACAGTTGGTCCCAATTAATCTGTTTCAAGGTTATTCAGTTTTGGTAAATCGATTTGTTAGTAGGATACAAAAAATCAAAATGGTTGCAGTAAAAATGTAACTTTTTTTAGAGAACATAAAATTTAATCTCAAAAGAGATAAAATCACGACTGAAATATTGTGAGTTATCAATTTTCTTAAAAGGAGTATTAAAAGTAAGCCAGCTATTTACAACAAACGTTCAATTCTCTACCTTTGAAGTAAATAAACAATAAAAACCATGCGACTACTACCTGTAAT
>CAZRXT010000419.1:0-2094 GCA_964604035.1 uncultured Prolixibacteraceae bacterium
TTGCAAATATAAATATTCCGATGTAAATAGAAATACATAGAAATAAAAAAAAACAAGAAATTCTGCACATTAATTTAGCTAACGTTAAATGTGCGAAAAGATTAAATTCTCGACATAATCGCTAATTTTGAAAGTCGGAAAAGAAAATAGAAATGCAGAAATTAGTTATCCTTACCGGAGCCGGAATGAGCCAGGAGAGTGGCATCCGCACCTTTCGCGACAGCGATGGGCTATGGGAAGAATATTCAATTGAAGAGGTTGCAACACCCGAAGCCTGGAAAAAGAACCCTGAATTGGTACAGCGGTTTTACAACGAACGCCGCAAACAGCTGCTTAATTGCGAACCTAATGCTGGCCATATTGGCATTGCCGAACTTGAGAAATATTTCGATGTAAGCATAATAACCCAAAACATCGACGACCTGCACGAACGGGCCGGAAGCTCAAAGGTAATTCACCTTCACGGCGAACTAAAAAAAGCACGTAGCAGTGTTGACCCATCACTAATTTACAACATCGACGGATGGGAACTTAAGATGGGACAGAAATGCGCAAAAGGAAGTCAGCTCAGACCATACATTGTTTGGTTTGGCGAGGCTGTTCCTGCAATTGCCGAGGCAATTCCTATTGTTGAAAGCGCCGACATTTTTGCTGTTATAGGCACCTCGTTAAATGTTTACCCTGCCGCTGGACTCATAAACTATGTACAACGTGGCGTTCCAATTTATCTTATCGACCCAAAACCTGTACACACTTCAATAAAAGTCAATTTTATTCAGGAAAAAGCCGGCATGGGAGTTCAAATTTTGAAGAAAGAACTGACAAAAAATATCTAAAATCTTCTTTTCTGTTATTTACAGCAAGTTGCAACGCTCAATTCTCTTTTTTGCAACTTTCAATTTATTGCATTCTTGCATTATCTTTGCACTCCATTTTTAACCTATTGAGGCAATTAACCTTGATGGCCTTTGTGAACAACCTCTGTGCCCTTCGTGTTTAGCCTCATCTATAAGATAAAACAATGACAAAAGATATTCGCAAAGAACTCGAAAAACGCGTGCTTGTACTTGATGGAGCAATGGGTTCGCTCATTCAAACCTATAAACTCACCGAGGCCGACTACCGTGGCGAGGAATTTAAAGATGCGTTAAAAGATCAGAAAGGCAACAACGACCTACTCTCAATTACCCGTCCCGATGTTATAAAGGCAATTCATGCTCAGTATTTTGAAGCTGGAGCCGATATCGTTGAAACAAACACCTTCAATGCAACTAGCATATCGATGGCCGACTATGGCATGGAAGAGAATGTATACGATATTAACCTTGCCGCTGCCCGAATTGCAAAAGAGGTAGCCGATCAGTTTTCGACTCCCGAGCAACCTCGTTTTGTTGCTGGCTCAATAGGTCCGACCAACAAAACTTGCTCTATGAGCCCCGATGTTAACGACCCTGGATTCCGTGCCGTTTCATTTGTTCAACTAAAAGATTCGTACAAAGATCAGGTTGATGGATTGATAGATGGAGGCGTTGACCTTCTGATGGTTGAAACCATTTTCGATACCCTCAACGCAAAAGCCGCTCTTATGGCTATAGAGGAAGTTTGCGAATTCCGCGGTATCGAAATGCCAGTAATGATTTCGGGCACAATTACCGATGCCAGTGGCCGTACCCTCTCGGGACAAACTGTTGAAGCTTTTTTAAATTCACTTTCGCACGTAAAACCGCTTTCGATAGGGCTAAACTGCTCGCTTGGCGCAAAAGATATGCGTCCGTACATTGAAACTCTAGCCGCAAAAGCACCATTTTACATTAGTGCCCACCCAAATGCCGGACTCCCAAACCAGTTTGGCGAATACGACGAAACGCCTGAAATTATGGCACTTCAGGTGAAAGAGTTCTTCGATCATAAATCAGTAAATATTATTGGCGGTTGCTGCGGAACAACTCCAGAGCATATTCGTGCCTTTGCGAAAATGGCCAAAGCTGCCACACCACACGCTTGCCAGCACGAAAAACACGAAACGCATCTGAGCGGATTAGAACCTTTGGTAATTTCGAAAGCTTCGAACTTTATAAATATTGGCGAACGGTG
>CAZRXT010000420.1:0-2090 GCA_964604035.1 uncultured Prolixibacteraceae bacterium
TCCAAATTGTAGCCCGAACCCCATTCCTGTAAGTTTTGAGAATTTCGTATGGCGACTGATTAAATTCCCTCCCAATTAATTTCAGAAGTAGTCGACCTTGGCTAATCGAAAGCCCACTTAAAAGATGGAGATATTTATTTTTGATTTGCTCTTCGCTCCATTTTAGATATTCGTTACGAGTTTTGCCTTCATAGAAATCAAGCTCATAAGTGACCCTTGAATATTCTTTCCGAATAATCTGAAGCAGAGGATATACAGCTCTAATATTCTGTTCAAGTTGAATGTACTTGTTCTCTTCTTTCTGATTCTTGAATTTGTAGCTTTTAATTACCGTAATTTCTTTCAATTCGAAACTGGGAATGTTTTGATTTTCTTGTATCTGAGCATGAAGCCCTATTGCTAAGAAACAAAATATGATGAAGTTAAATGTTCGTTTCATTTTTACTCATAAACGGAATAAGTGGCTTTTTGTTTCACGGTTATTATAATTGTAGCCAACAATTGCAGTTCAATTTGTTGATTTTTATTCAAAATTAGTGTAGAAAATTATTGACGAGCAACAATTTCTTTCTTTTTCTTTAAGTAATTGTTCGAATTTTTGAAAAGATGTTGGCCTCAGAGCTTTACTTTTTTCAATATCGTATTTGATGAATTTCTTAAGTTTTACTTTCATATTTAAACATTTAAATATGTACTTGTTTGATTGTCAAATGCAAATAATCATCAGTGAAAAATAAATACATAATAGATGACTTATTGTTAATATTTTCTGAATATTTTTTTTCTCAAAACAATACGATTTCTTTCAAAATAGTTTCTTTTGAATTGTTTTTTATTATTTTTGAACCATTGTTATTGCACGGTTTTAATGTGTTGACGTGATTATTAGAGGGCAATGTTGATTGTATAATTGACTAACCCAAAAAAGATATTGGTTTTTTTCAGTGTTTATGTTTAGGGTTTTTTTTAGGGGGAGAGGCTATCTGAATTTCAGATAGCCTTATTTTTTTAATAAAATGCCGATTTTTATATATTTTAGGCTTTGTCAGTTTGTTGATAATTAAATATTTGTGGGTTTTAATGTTGCAATGGAAATAACCAAAACAATACCTGTTTATAGTCTTCAAGCCTTTAGTGCGCCCGAGCGTCGTAGCCAACAATTTCAAGTCGAAGTGTTTGATGCTAAGCGGCATTTTAAAGTTGAATATCCTCATCGGCACGATTTCTTTGAAGTGTTATTTCTCGTTAACGGTTCAGGGGCAGGTGTTATCGATGGGAAAAAGTACACAATTGAACCTCCTTGTGTGTTTTTTCTTTCGCCGGGGCAAGCTCACGATCTTGATCTTTCGCACGATATCAACGGGTATATTTTCATCTTTACCCCTGAGTTTTATTTGATCAACTACACAAACCAGAACAGGCTGATTGAGTTCCCGTTCTTTTATACCATTCAGCAAGACAATCCACCATTAGTCTTCAGTAACCAGCACGACGTTGCATTTTTAGAACAGCTTTTTGTTCGTGGCGTGAACGAAACGTTGCGAAATGAGGGCTTTTCAATTGAAATAATGCGTTCCATTCTCGATCTTATCCTTACTTTTTGCGCTTCTATTTACCCCGTTGATGTTGCGTATAAAACGATAGGGAAGGGGCACATGTTGGTAAAGAGATTTTATCAGTTGGTTGAAGAAAATTATCTGAAAAACCTATCGGTGAACCAATATGCCGACATGCTGGCTGTAACGCCAAATCATCTTACTCAAACGTTGAAGCTGCTAACAGGCCGTACTTCCAGCGAAGTTGTTAAGGCCAAACAGGTTCTTGAGGTTAAACGATTGCTTGTGCATACAAACCTTGCTATTACCGAAATTTCGCAGCAAATGAACTTTCCCGATCAGTCGTATTTTTCAAAGTTTTTTAAACGGGAAACAGAACTTACACCTCAGGCCTACCGAAATAAATACCTGAAATAGTCAATTTAGACTATCAGTGTTAATTTGTTGAAATTTAACAAACTTTACACTTGTTGTATTCATTGTTTTTTTTCGAATCCATGAAAATTACCTAAAAAAGCAGTTTTTTTACTCGCA
>CAZRXT010000421.1:0-2089 GCA_964604035.1 uncultured Prolixibacteraceae bacterium
GCTTTATCACTCAATCCTATTGCTTTTAATACGTGCGAGGGTTTATTAATTTGTGTGCTGCATGCTGAACCCGACGAAACGCTGATGCCATTATAATCTAACATCATCATTAACTCTTTACTATTAATGTTTGGCAGGGTTATACTAATTGTATTCGACAAGCAATTTTCCGACGGAGAGTTAATTGTGATGTCGGGTTTAACTGCCCTTAGTTGTTTAATGAATTGATCTTTAAGTAGTCTTATTTTAGTTGAACCGGTAATCAGATTTGGAACATCCTTGCTAGCTCTTCCAAAACCGGCAATATTATGAACCGATTCTGTTCCTGCACGCATACCTTCTTCCTGATGTCCACCATGAATAAAAGGCACAAGAGGGCTGCTTATTCTTGCATATAAAGCACCAACACCCTTTGGTCCATATAGTTTATGTGCAGAAAATGTAGCATAATCAACCCCCAACTCTTTTACATCAATGGGAATCTTCCCATAAGCCTGTACACAATCGGACATAACAAGAACGTTGTGAGCTTTGGCAATTGCCGATATTTCCCGGATATTTTCGATGGTGCCAATCTCGTTATTTGCTAACATGCAGCATATTAAAAAAGTATCGTCGTCAATCAACTTTTCCAGCTCTTTTGTTGAAACGAAACCAAAACTGTCGACTGGGCAATATTGAACAATTATTCCCTGTGTTTCCAAAAACTCAAGCGTGTTCAATACCGAAGGATGCTCAATGGGCGTTGAAATGATTTTTTTCTTCGTTGGATAAAAGAGATTGCTTAAGGTTTTCAATACCGCATTGTTTGATTCGGTTGCACAACCTGTAAAATAGATTTCATGTGAATGGGCATGAATCGATTTCGCAACCTGTTCACGTGCTTGTTCAACTAGTTGATGTGCCGTTTTCCCTTTTTGATATCCCGACGATGGATTTCCCCAGTAATGTTTCAATACCCTATTCATTGTTTTTCTGACAGGACGACTAACACAAGTGGTAGCATTATTGTCGAGATAAACACTCCTTTTGAACAAGTTTGCCATTTTCCCTCTTTTATGATTTTGCCAATGCTTCAATTAATTTACTACAGCCACCATTATTAATATATTCGGAGTGCTCGTCAATTGTATTGAAACTCCTGTTGCATATTTTATTGCACAACATTTCCGAATCGGTTTGCATGTAAAAAGTCCTCATCACTTTTTTGGCATCCGGGTTATCGAACATCGCTTCTGATTTCCCTGAATTGTTTCTGTTCCAAATAAGCATTTTGTACCATATTGCAGCACCCAAAGCTCCACAAGCGTTACCACTTAAACCAATACCTCCGGCAAAACCAGCAACCATAACCGATTCTTCTTCTGTGCCCCCCATCTTTTTAACCACTTCCGAAGCACAACTCATACAGGGTTTGTTGAATTTCACATCTTCTGAAAGACCTTTATTTGCGGCCTGTATAGCTTCGGGTGTCCATTTCGAAATTAAGTTAAAGCAAGGACTAAACACAAATCCATGAGCGATGGTCTTTAATATGAAAATGGTAAACTGGAATTTGTTTTCCATATCCAATTTTGTGATGTCGGAGCAATTAACTGATTTGGCTCTTTTTTGAAATGAATCGACCAACAGTTTCGTTGTGTTAATAGCTGAAGCAATTGCAATGTTCTTGTCGTCGAACTTGCGAAAAGCCTCTGTGCCAATAGCTAACGAACCACCCCAAAGCATTCCACATTGATGCCCTTTTTGAGCAATGCCTCCGGCTAACATGTCCGAAGCTTTTTCTTCGCTCGGTTTCACATTGTCAAATTCATGATTCAAGAGGTGGAACATAGCATTAGAACATGCCCCACACTTCCAAAAAGTCTGTCGTGGATTTAACTTATTTTTAACTGTATCCATTTGTATTCCTTTTAATTATTAAGGAGGCCTACTGTTTTTATAAGCTGACTAACAGGTAACACCACCTCTCCAAATATAGATCTCTTTCTTGGGTTTTCAGATATCAGAAAGTGTATTTGGTTAACATTTAATGAATATCCTTTTTCTTTTCTAAAAGACGGAGCTGATGGTTTAGGGGCAAAGCCCC
>CAZRXT010000422.1:0-2084 GCA_964604035.1 uncultured Prolixibacteraceae bacterium
CGACAGAACATAAATCAATGGGCATTGATATTTTCAGAAAAAGAATTAAATTGATAAAACGTAAATACAAAAAATCAATTAATTTCGAAATTATCGACTTAAGCGAATTAAACTTAGGCAAAACTGGCACACGTGTAACAATTGATTTTCCACTTATAGAACCAAATGATTAAAGCAATAATTGTTGACGACGAACCCGAATTGAGAGAGCTAAACCTCTCGCTATTAAAGAATCACTTCAATGAAATTGAGGTTGTAGGGTGTTGCGGAACCGTAAAAGAAGGTGTTGAACTTATTGATTTATACAAGCCGCAGCTCATTTTCTTAGATATAAGGCTAACCGATGGAACAGGGTTCAACATCCTCCAAAAGATTCAGCCTTATAACTATTCGGTAATTTTCATAACCGCCTATAACGAGTTTGCAATAAAAGCCATAAAGTTTTGTGCTATCGATTATCTGTTAAAGCCAATAGACGAAACAGAGTTCTGCGAGGCTGTTGACAGGGCTTTATCAACAATGAACAACAACAAGCTGCACGAACAGATTGAAACTTTTTTCAACTTCTACGAGAAGCAAAACAAAGTTCGCAAAATTGTTCTCAAAACAACCGAAGCCATTAGCATTGTTGATATTTGTGATATTGTATACTGCAAAAGCGACAGCAACTATACCACATTCTATCTGAAAAGCGGAGAAAAAATAATGATTTCGAGAGGCATGAAAGAGTACGACGACCTTCTTTCTGAATATGGGTTCTTTAGGCCTCACCACTCTTATTTGGTAAACCTTCAATACATAAGCAAACTCGACAAGTCGGATGGCGGTTTCCTGATCTTAAAAAACAATTCGGAAATCCCTGTATCTTCGCGCCGCAAGAAAAGGCTAATCGAAGTGCTTGAACAATTATAACGTCAATAGAATAAGCTATTTGCCTAATTACAAAACAATTAATATAAACCTTTAAATACAAATCGAATGAAAAAATTAGCATTACTCTCTCTCTTAATTGTGTTTGCTTTTGTGGTAAAAGCACAAGAACCAATGTTTGTTAAAGGCGACAAAGTTGTCAACGTAGGTATTGGTTTTGATGAATACACTAACCTCTCTATTTCAGGTGAATATGGGTTGGTTGATGGAATTGCCGATAAAGGAACTATTGGTGCAGGTATTTATGCCGGGCTTGGTTATTCTATTCTTAATCCAAGCTGGTATTCTAATCAATACCATGCGGTTGGTGGTTTAAGAGGTACATTCCACTATCCTTTCCTCGATAAATTCGACACTTATGCCGGCTTTGGGATGGGTCTTGAATATTCTCATTGGAGCTATGATTTTTGGGGTTACGACGATTATGACGATTACTCAAACGTTGGCCTTAATGCCGGATTTTTCTTAGGCGCACGCTATGCTCTGTCCGAAAAGCTTACTGTTTTTGGTGAAGCAGGTTATGGTATCGGCTACTTAACAGCTGGTATCTCTTTCAAGTTGTAAGAAACGATTTTCTATTTATAGAATATCAACACATATTTAGGTGGGATAAGCTCAAACTTATCCCACCTTTTTTTCGCCTTTTTGCCCCTTTCGTCACCAAAAAAAGTGACAAATGGCGGTTGACGATATCTTCTATCACAACCAGACTGTTCATTCGTCACCACAAAACGCACTTTCGTCACAACCACCAATTTCGTTAACCACAAGATTTCGGCATTTCGTCACACCCAGAAGCACGTTCATCAAAAGCGAAAGGCTTTATTGCAATCATTTAACTGTTTTACCCCAACTTTGTAATGTCAAAAAGGACGAAAAACAATGAAAGCAATTAAACTCATAGCAATTTTAACCTTACTCTTCACTTTGAATGGTTTTACCCAAACACCTATCAAATTCAGAGCTGAGAAACAAGCTATGTCGACACCTATGACAACGTTAGACGAAATGTTTTTCATGAACTACTACATTGCAAAACCAGTCAACGTTAATTTCGACGGTTCTGTTTTAAATATGACATTCGACAACGGAGCAACTTTTGCAAAGAAAAATGTTACCGAAGTAAACCGCAATTCAGAATACGCAGACAACAC
>CAZRXT010000423.1:0-2083 GCA_964604035.1 uncultured Prolixibacteraceae bacterium
ACAAGCTCAACTGCTTTATCGAGGCCAAGTTTGCTTGTATCGATAGAGAGGTCGTAGTTACGGGCATCGGCCCACTCATTACCGGTAAAGGTCTTACAATATTGAATTCGGGCTTTATCATTTTGAGTAACCTTCTTATCTGCATCATCTTTAGTTAATTGATACAGCTTCTGAACACGGGCAACGCGGGCATCGCGGTCGCCATGCAAAAAAACACTAACATGTTCGGGATAACCACGCAAAACATAAAAACCGCATCTGCCAATAATTACCGATGAATGTTCACGGGATATGCGCTCTATCACTTTCGATTCGGCTTCAAATATTTCGCGGTCGGTTGGAGGTATCGATTTTTGAGGCACATACACTTCGGGCGGAAAAACACTAGTTTGCATAAATGCCTGCCAAAATGAAGAAATTTTCTCATCGCGATCTTCAATATCTTCTTCTAAAACAGAAAGTTTTGCAGCCGCTTTTCGAATAATTTCCCTATCGGCATAAAAATAATTCAATTTCTTTGCAAGCTGTAATCCAATATAAGCGCCTCCGCTACCTAACTGACGACTGATTGTAATTGCAATTGGTCGAGTCTGTTTCATTTTTATCTCCTCCTAATTTTCGTTAGTGTTTTTGTACAATTTAGGAAATAATAATATAACAGTCAATGATTTGAATTTATTGAAACTGACGAGGTTTTCCGGGGCAAAATATCTTCTGATAAAACTAAATGAAGTAGTCGGAAAAAGGTTCGCACTCGGCAAAATATTGGGTTGGTGTTATGCCCGACAACAGTTTGTAATCGTTTATCATGTGAGATTGGTCGTAGTAACCACAAGCATAAGCAAGCTGGGTGAGCGGCATCTCTCGGTTTTGCTGTTTCACAAAAAGTGAGTTTTGGAATCGCACGGTTCGTAAAAACTGTTTTGGAGAAGAACCAATGTAGGTTGAAAATGAACGCTCGAACTGTTTCCGGCTCAAACACGATTCGGCCGATAACTTATCGATCGAGATTAACCCGCAAGCTTTATCAATTAGCGAAACACTGTGGGCCATGCGCTTCATTTCAAACTCTTTGTAATTCTTCTTCAATTGCTTCAGAAGGAAACTTTCAACAACAGCTATCCGTTCATCAAAAGAAGCTGCCATGTGCAACTTTGATTCCAATTCCGAAACTGCGTCTTTAACCAAATACCTCAACGGCACATTCTGATCGAAAAATTCATTGGCCGGAATATCAAAAAAAAGCTTAACACCATAAGGCTGAAAAGCAATTGAAAACATCGAAAGCTCTTCGGCAACCAAAATGTCGTAATAATCTTTCAGCTGGCCACTTACGATCGAATTTTCGGAGATTGACCTGTTGTTGTCGAGAGATGTTGGCCGGGTTCCAATGTAAAACATCAAATCGATGAGCCCGGTAGGAACTAACCGTTGAATGTGCAGCTTATTTTCAGGCACATAATCGTCGATTGCCCAATATTGCTTGACAAACAACGATAACGGATATGATGGCTTTGATGAATGAAAACTCACAGCATGCTTTATTTGTAACAAAAATAGGAACTTTAAAATTGGGATCGAGGTTTTGAGCTCAAAAACCTAAATCCCAACAGATACGATGTCTAGTTATCTCCGTATAAACCAACTTGGTTTCCTTCGCTGTCGATAAAAAGAGCAAAATAGCCACGTCCTTCAACTTCAATTTTAGTTTTTTGGCGTACTATTTTTCCGCCATTTTCTTCAACCCGGCGAATTGCATTATCGAGATCGGAACCTGTGTTAAGGCTTACAATCGTTCCCTCTGTTGATGGTTTATAACCTTCGGAATAGAAAATTGTGCCATCGCCCGAGGGGAAACAAGCCATCTTTTCGGTCTCGCATTCAAACACATTTAACTCTATTCCGAAAACTGCGTTGTAGAATTTTACTGCCCGATTAAAATTGGCGGTAGGAATTTCGACCCATGCTACTAACTTATCCATTGCTGTAATTTTTATGATTAAACATTAAATAACAATGCAAAAGTATGTTCGTGAAACAGGCCAAAATTGTAAAACTGCGACATTATAGGCAAAATAGCTTT
>CAZRXT010000424.1:0-2069 GCA_964604035.1 uncultured Prolixibacteraceae bacterium
TTTCTTCCCGTCGAGGTAGTGGGCAATGGCAACTTTCACCTTGTTTTCGTTGTAAGTAACCCACTCGCCATGCATCACGTTCATTTTGTACGACCGTAGTTCGTTCAACTCGCCATTTTCGAAGTAGATTTTTACTGCCCCGTCTTTCAACCCATCTATCAGGTTCATTTCAATTTTTAGGTTGCCGTTTGTGTGATAGCTTTTGTAACTGCCCGAGTATGGTTTTGTTACCGAATAATACACTCCGTCTACTTCTTTAATATCCTGAGCATAAGCCGAGGACACGATCAGGATAATGATCCCGATTAATACGCTAAACCGCTTCATATATCGTCTTTTTTTTATTTCTGATTTATTTTTTGCTGAATTGATGTTGTTTATACCGCAGCATGTTCAATTTTCTGAAAGTTGTTTTTGATCTTTCCGTAGAGCGATATCTTTTTCTTTTTTTCGTTTCTCTTTTTCTCTTTTGTTTTGGTCAACAGGGAATAACTCGATCCGTTTTCAACATCTTTGCCCACCTTAAAGTACGACACCATTTGCTTTAATTCAATAATTTGTTTTTCGAGTTCTTCGGTACTTTCGGCCATCTCTTCCGAGGCCGCCGCGTTTTCCTGACTAACGGCATGCAAATGATATACCGATGTGCTTATCTGGCTGATGTTTGTGTCCTGATCTTTACTTGCCTCGGCAATATTCCTTACCAGTTCCGATGTTTTTTCAATTGCTTTCATTGTTTCTGAAACATTGTTGCGCACTAATCCGGTCATGTTTTGGTTTTCGTCGGTGAGGCGTTTAATCTCAATAGCCGCTTGTTTGCTTACTTCGGCAAGGCGCTGTATTTCGTCGGCAATAACCTGGAACCCATTTCCCGCATCGCCAACACGGGCAGCTTCAACAGCTGTATTCAGTGCAAGTATTTTGGTTTGAAACGTAATTTGGTCAATAATCTGAACTTTATCGGCAATTTTGTTGCTCGATAGTAACGATAAGTCGCTTTGATCTTTGATTTTGTGCATGCTATCCATCGATTGCATTGCAATTTTATCGGTCTCGATTGCCGTAGTTAAGTTCGAGCCGGTTTTTTGTTTTACAATTTCTATCCGTGCCGAAATATCTTCAACAAGCGACGATTGGTTTATTGCCCCAACCGATATTTTCTGCGATGTTTCGGAAAATTGTTTGCCTGCCGATGCAATATTGTACGAGTTGTGGTAGATGCCCGAGATGATTCCTTTTAGTTTTTCGGTCATTACAACTACTGATTTCATTACTCCGTGGTATTCCGAACTCTTCCCCAGTTGAAAACGGAGGTCGCCTTTCGAAATGCTTTTTGTAATTGCCGCTACTTGTTCGGGTTCGCCACCCAGCAGTTTCAATATGTGCTTAATAATGTACGAGCCCGAAAGGAGTGTGAATAGGGTGCAAATTACAATGAATATCAGCAGTACAACGGTTGTTTGGCCTATGTAATGGTTGGTCTTTTTTGAAATGCTTTGACTTAACGATGTAATTGCGTTGTTCAGGTTGTTGCCTTTGTTTTCGAGCGAGGCCATTAGTCCGTCGTTTTTCGACACACCAATGTAGAAATCTTTCTCAACAAGGTTGTTGAAGCTATTGCCGTAGTCTTTTAAAAGGCTGTAGATGACCGGCGATTGCAATTTTGTTTTCTCCTGCATCGAAAACATCTCACGGTCGAAAAGTTCTTTGTAAAGGAAATTCTTTCGGAACAGATAATCCTTTTCGTGCTGACGAAGGGTCAGGAGTTGAATTTTGAGGTTAACGTTGTTTTGCTTTTGAATTTCATTTTCAACTCTCAATACCGAAGTATTCATTTGCCCAAGTAACCCCCAGTTTTCAAATCCAAGGTCGAACTTATTCTTTTCGATAATCGAAAACTGGTTGTGGTAGTCGGACAGTAGCTGTTTTATTAAGTCAATATCTTTAGTGAACTTGTTCCGTTTAATAAAACCAGAACCAAACAACTGAGCGCATATCTCGTCAGATGCCTGGTAGTTTTTATGAACTTGATTGGAATATTCACTCTTGCCTGTTTCGAAATAGGTTGG
>CAZRXT010000425.1:0-2040 GCA_964604035.1 uncultured Prolixibacteraceae bacterium
CCAAAATAAACAGCCAACACATAAAATGTAGTATCTGTCGATCCCTGAAACGTACAAGCGAGTTTACCCACAAACGAATCGGCTCCATGCAAAGTCATAGCATCAATCATCATTCCACGTGCACCACTTCCGCTTAAAGGCTTCATGAAAGCTGTAGGAAGAGCGCCAACAAAATCGGTGTTAAACCCCATTGTTGCGACACACCAATTTACACCAGCAATAAAAAAATCCATCGCCCCCGATGCCCTGAAAACGCCAATAGCAACAAGCATGGCAACCAAATACGGAATAATTTTCACCGCAGTGCCAAAACCATCGGTTGCTCCTTCAATAAACGATTCGTAAACATTCACTTTGTTTCGCCAAGCCAGAAGAATAAATCCGACTATAATGCTGAAAATCAATAATCCACTCGATACACTTGAAATAGTATTGATTTGAATCTGATCGAGAGTTGAAAAATACCAGATTAGGCCAATAACGAAAGCAGTCAATCCTCCTAACCATGACAAAACCACACGATTAAACAAATTTATTTTCTGAAATATTGAAACACTTATCAAGCCCGAAAGTGTGGAAAAAAAAGTTGCTATCAGAATTGGAATAAAAACATCGGTAGGGTTAACGGCCCCTAATTGAGCCCTATAAACCATAATGGAAACCGGAATAATAGTTAATCCCGAAGCATTCAAAACCATGAACATGATTTGAGCATTCGAGGCAACATCTTTCGATGGATTAGACTCTTGCATCTCTTTCATTGCCTTCAAACCCATTGGAGTTGCAGCATTATCGAGATTCAGCATATTAGCGGCAACATTCATTGTTATTGAGCCATAAGCAGGATGGTCTTTCCCTAACTCGGGAAAAAGTTTTTGAAAGAATGGACCAATAATTCGCGATATAATTTTAACCATGCCACCATTTTCCCCAATTTTCATAATGCCCATCCAAAGGGTTAAAACCCCTGTCATTCCCAATGAAACTTCAAAACCTGTTTTTGCTGTTTCAAATGTTGAATTGACTAAGGTTGAGAAAATAGTATAATCTTGAAGAACTACAAGCTTAAACAAAGCCACAATAAAGGCAATCAAAAAAAAGAATATCCAGATGTAATTCAGTACCATAAAATAGAGATGAAGCTTGTTATGTCTTTTTTCAAAGCTAACAAAATAAATTAAATACCAATTTTAACTTCTGATTTTTGTTTAACACTCTTTTATAAATTTTAAGAGTTGTACATTCGTAGTTAATAAAAGTTCCATCTATTTTTATCAACTATGAAGAATCTACAACAAAGAACAATAATTTTTGCCCTACTCATCTTATTATCACAGTTGAGTTTTGCCCAATCGAAGGTTAAAGTTGGAGTATCAATGGGGCCAGTTTTCCCATTAGGCAGTTTCAGCAGCACAAATAACAGCTCATTATCAGCAGGATATTCCGAAACGGGATTCAATTTAGCTATCGATGCTGATTACTTCCTGCACAACAGGTTTGCACTTTCGGCAAAGCTATTTTTTGGAACAACAACAATAGATGCCGATGCATTCAGTGTCCGATTAAACAACGAACTTGCGGCATACATGAACCTCAAAAACAGCGAAAACAAAGTCAATTACGATATAAATTACTGGCAATGGTCTTCGCCTCTGGTTGGAGCTAAATACAATTATCCAATTTCGATAAACAAAATTTACGTAGAAGTTGGTGCTTACTCAGGCGTTAATTTCACACAAATCCCTGATCAAAATTTGAGTTACCTGGATTCAGAAAACTCTCGTGAAATTATTTCTCAGAATGATACCGACAAGGATATTTCTATTCCACTTTCAATTACATGTGGTGTTCGTTTCAAAATTAACGAGAAAATGCAATTAAGGTTTAACGCCGACTATTTCTACACAAAAGCGAACTACTCTCATGTGAATTATATCAAAGGCGAAAATGCTAACAAACGCGAGGAAATTAGTGTTGAGCAATTCAGTGTTCCAATTCAAACAATAAGCGCCACTGTTGGTTTGGTTTACGTACTTTAAT
>CAZRXT010000426.1:0-2037 GCA_964604035.1 uncultured Prolixibacteraceae bacterium
AGAAAGAAAGTCTACCTCTACTTTTATTCCAGAATAATTACCAATTCATGGCAGTTCAATATGAGAAAAAAACGGTTACAACGATGTTTAGATTTTGCTCCAAAATTGTTCATTCTGGCTGGTGCAATTACATTTTTTAGTTCATGCAATTCGTCTGTTCGAAGCAAATCGAATCAGATACCAACTGGCAAATCGGTTGCTAGTTTTGATTTCTTCAACTATAAAGGTGAAGATGATTATTACAAAAATAATGCTTTGCCCGACGAAGAAAGTTTTTATAATCCAATCCTTCCCGGGTGGTATTCAGATCCAAGTATCTGTAGAAATGGAGACGATTATTTTATGGTATTGTCAACATTCTCATATTACCCGGGAGTGCCAATTTTCCATAGCAAAGATTTGGTCAACTGGAAACAAATTGGAAATGTACTCGACCGTCCAACACAGTTAGTTAACCTCGAAGGAAACGATATTAGCAGAGGTATTTTTGCACCTGCAATCAATTATAATCCTCACAATCAGACTTATTACATGATTACAACAAATGTTTGTGCAGGAAACTTTTTTGTAAAAACTAAAGATCCGTTTGGCTCATGGTCCGAACCAATTATGTTGCCCAATGTTCAAGGTATTGACCCTTCTTTCTTTTTTGATGAAGATGGCAAAGCTTACATTGTAAATAACGATGCACCTGACGGTCCTGCAGAATATGATGGACATCGTGCTATCAGAATTCATGAGTTTGATATTGCTACCGATAAAACAGTTGGTGAAAGCAAGGTGCTCGTAAATAAAGGTGTTCATCCTGAAGAAAAACCTATCTGGATTGAAGGTCCGCACATGTACAAAATTAACGGGAAATACTTCCTTATGTCGGCCGAAGGCGGTACTAGCATAAATCATTCAGAGGTTATTCTTCGTGGAGATTCTCCGTTGGGTGAATTTAAGGCTTGGGATAAAAACCCTATTCTTACGCAGAGGCATCTTGATCCAAACCGTCCGAATCCTATTACATGTGCCGGTCATGCCGATTTGGTACAAACTAAAGAGGGCGACTGGTGGGCTGTCTTTTTAGCTTGCCGACCAATTAATGGTCAGTTCGAAAATCTGGGTCGCGAAACATTTCTTATGCCAGTGAAATGGAGTGACGATGGTTTTCCATACATGACTCAGGGCGACGACCTGATTCCAATGATCGGCAAAAAAGTTGGAGTGAAACGCGATGCTGACGTTACGTTCGGCAATTTCGAGCGAAACGAAAATTTTGATTCGACAAAACTTGGACTCGAATGGATGACTTTAAGAGCTCCTGCTACAAACCTCTATTCGCTGACTGAAAATTCAGGATACCTGACATTAAAATGTTCCGATGTAAATGCATCTGAAATGAAGACGCCTTCGTTTGTTTGCCGCCGCATGCAACACCACAAGTTTGAATGCCAGACCAAGATGTATTTTGAACCTGTTGGAGATTCAGAATCTGCCGGAATTTTGCTTTTCAAAGACGAAAAACATCAATACTTCTTCGCAGTCAGCAAATCGGAGACTGGAAGGAAAATTAGCCTTAACAAGATATCCGATTCTGGTTCTCAGATTTTGGCCAGCAGGATAGAAGATTCTGAAAATGACGCAATAACAATGAAGGTTGTGTCGAAAGGAACTCATTACGACTTTTATTATGCAATAGGCGAGGGGCAATTAGAAGAGTTATGTCAAAATATCGACGCAATGTATTTGTCAACAGCTAACTCATTTGGCTTTACCGGTACTACTATTGGTATGTACGCAACAAAGTCATTAGGAGTTGTAAGAAAATAATTTCTGGGAGAGATAAACATTCTATTTTTTAACCTAACAATTTATTTTATGATCAAAATTAGAGGAGACGAAAGTTTGTATTTAGATGTGGGGAGTTTAAACCGTAAAATGTGTTCGGATGAAACTTCCATGTTTGTATTTTTTTGATTCGACAAATTAATCCATTTAACTTATTAGTATAATGAAAAACAAATTCGAAAAAAAGCATCAAGCTGTTTC
>CAZRXT010000427.1:0-2032 GCA_964604035.1 uncultured Prolixibacteraceae bacterium
CCGATCACTTTTGTGCGGCTTTCATCTTCATAAATCTCGATATCGTCGCCTACCGAATTGGCTGGCCACAAACCAACCACGCCATTTGCTCGGAACATTTTCCTCTCAACAATTTCATCGAGCAGGGTGTTTGCTTCCATGAATAGCTTTCGGGCTTCGGTACCCTGAGTTTCATCGGTAAGTATTTTTGGGAAAGTTCCCTTCATTTCCCAAGCCATGAAGAAGAAAGTCCAGTCTATATATTCACGAATCTCTTCTAATGAGAAGCTTGAGAAGTTTTTCAGACCAAGAAATTTTGGTTTTGAAATTGAAACATTCTTCCAGTCGCACTGTAATTTATTGGCTCTGGCTTCATCCAAAGAGATGTATTCTTTATGTTTACGCCCGGAATGAATTTCTCGTAAATGGGCATATTCTTTCTTGACAGATTCAAAGAATTCGACATTTTTATTGGCCAAATGTGTAGCAACACCAGCACTTAGCGATGCATCTTTTACATGAATTATTGGCAAATCGTATTCTGTAGCAACTTTAACGGCGGTGTGCACTTTCGATGTTGTGGCTCCACCAATCATTACGGGAATTGATATGCCTCTCTCTTTTAGTGTTTTGGCAAAGTTAACCATTTCTTCGAGCGAAGGGGTTATTAACCCACTGAGGCCAATTACGTCAACTTTTTCGTTTAGCGCAGTTTCGATAATTTTTTCAGTTGGAACCATAACTCCAAGGTCTATCACTTCGAAGTTGTTGCATGCAAGCACTACACCAACAATGTTTTTTCCAATGTCGTGTACGTCGCCTTTAACGGTGGCCATCAGTACTTTTTTGAGTTGGGTAGGAGCTGCATTTATATCTTTTTCGGCCTCGATGAAAGGCAATAAATAAGCCACTGCTTTCTTCATAACGCGAGCCGATTTTATTACCTGTGGAAGGAACATTTTCCCTTCGCCAAAGAGTTCGCCTACAACATTCATTCCGGCCATTAAGGGACCTTCAATAATGGTTAGTTTTGGCGAATAGTTAGGCATTATTTCGTCGATATCGGTTTCAATATAATCGGTAATTCCTTTTACAAGAGCATGTTCAATGCGTTTTTCGGCTGAGAGTGAACGCCACTCGTCAACCTTCAGAGCGGCTGTTCCTTGACTCTTCACGGTTTCAGCAAAATCGACCAACCGTTCGGTAGCATCAGGGCGGCGGTTCATTACCACATCTTCGGTCAATTCCAATAAATCTTTTGGAATTTCATCGTAAATCTGCAACATTCCGGGGTTTACAATCCCCATGTCGAGACCAGCCTTTATTGCGTGATATAAGAAAACTGAATGCATTGCTTCGCGAACTACATCGTTCCCTCTGAAAGCGAATGATACGTTGCTAATTCCACCGCTCACTTTTGCATAAGGCAGATTTTGCTTGATCCATTTTGTAGCCGCAATAAAATCTACGGCGTAATTGTTGTGCTCGTCGATACCTGTGCCAATAGTCAGTACGTTAGGGTCGAAAATAATATCTTCGGGAGGAAAACCAACCTCTTGGGTAAGAATATCATAAGCGCGTTTGCAAATTTCCTGACGGCGTAATAGTGAGTCGGCCTGGCCTTTCTCGTCGAAAGCCATAACCACAACAGCTGCTCCGTAATGCAATATCTTATGAGCTTGTTCTTTGAACTTTTCTTCACCTTCTTTCAAACTAATTGAATTTACAATTGATTTACCCTGAAGGCATTGCAACCCGGCTTCAATTACTTCGAATTTAGAAGAGTCGATCATGATTGGCAGCTTCGAAATATCGGGCTCGCTCATAATGAGGTTAAGAAATGTAACCATCTCCTTTTTGGCATCGAGCATTGCGTCGTCCATATTTACATCAACAACCTGTGCTCCACCTTCAACCTGATTACGGGCAATTGAGAGGGCCTCATCGTATTTACCTTCACTAATTAAACGGGCAAATTTGCGCGATCCGGCAACATTACACCGTTCGCCAATATTTATAAAGTTCGAAGCTTTCGAAATTACCAAAGGTTCTA
>CAZRXT010000428.1:0-2019 GCA_964604035.1 uncultured Prolixibacteraceae bacterium
CGTTCAGGACGCACTTCGGCTCCCGATTTTGGTCAAAATTATCTTGCATCAATTCTACCTCAAGGTGTCATTTTCACAAATGGCGATAACGATACTTACCCGCTTTGGTATAATCAGGAAGTAGAAGGTGTTGGCACCGACAAAAGGGTTTGCAACCTTAGCTACTTACAAACCGACTGGTACACAGAACAGATGCAGCGCAAAACATACGAATCGGAACCACTGCCAATCAGCTTTAGATACGATCAGTACGTTCAGGGTACTCGCGATGTGGTTTATATTGTAGAAGATCCTAGGTTCAAAGACAAAAGCATAGAATTGAGCAAAGCTCTCGATTTCATCAAAGATGATAATCCAAAAACTAAGCTTTCGTATGCCGACAATGCAGCTTACTTACCTGTACGTAACCTCTTTATGGTTGTCGACAAGAAAGCTGTTATTGCGAATAAAGTTGTTCCGCCTAAAGATTATTCAAGAATTGTCGACACAATGTATATTGAACTAGGTAGCAACTACATTACAAAAGATCAGTTGATGATTCTCGACATGCTGAACAACAACAATTGGAAACGACCAATATACTATGCAATATCTGTTGGTGCCGACAAATACATGAGCCTCAACAAATATTTCAAACTCGACGGGCTTGCTTACCGTATTGTTCCTATCTACACAAAACCTGTAGGATACGTTAGTGGATACGAAGATACAGATGTGATGTACGACAACATCATGCATAAATTCAAATGGGGAAATATAAAAGATCCTAAAGTTTATGTAGATGAAAACAACCGCCGAATGCTTACCAATATGCGGAACAACTTCCAGCGTTTGGCCGAAGCATTATTGCGCGAAGGAAAGAAATCGCAATGTATTGAGGTTCTGGATAAATGTTTAGAAGAAATTCCGGCAGAGAAAGTTCCTTATGATTATTTCTCTGTTCAGATTGCTAAAATTTACATGAACGCCGGAGCAAAAGAGAAAGCTATAAAAATGATCAAAGAAATGGCCGACGACTTTTCGAGCGAGCTAAAATACAATTACTCTTTCGGGAACAACGAAATTCCAGAATTGGCCGATCAGATACAAAGCTCTCTTTATTTCCTGAACGAGTTGGCTACAACTACCGAGAATACTGGAAATGACGAATTGCACAATAAGATCAAAATCGATTTTGAGAAGTATTACGAGAAATTTGTTGTTCTCAAAAGAAAATAGCAAATACATTTAACTAAAAAAGAGATGGGAAAACAGTTCAACTTAAAAGTACACCTGCCTGGTTGGTTTACCGGACTGTTTTCGAATGCAATTTGGCATTTACCCTCTATTGAAAAAGTGGTTTACCTTACGTTCGACGATGGTCCGGTGCCTGGGGTAACCTCTTCTATTATTGAAATATTGAAGGGATACAACATTAAAGCCACATTCTTTTGTGTGGGCGAAAATGTATCAAAGTATCCCGACATTTTTAATGAGATAATAAAAGAAGGCCATGCTGTTGGAAACCATACGTTCAACCACATTAAAGGAATTAAGCACAGTAATAGCTACTACTATAACAACGTAGAGATGGCGGGAAGGCTCATTAAATCGAACCTTTTCCGCCCTCCATACGGTTTAATGAAACGTTCGCAATACCTGTACCTAAACAAAAAGTACAAGATAATTATGTGGGATGTAATTAGTTGCGATTACGATTCTAGTATCACCCCTGAAAAATGCATATCGAATGTTGTTGATTTTGTACGCAATGGCTCAATCATTACATTCCATGACTCGTACAAGGCAGAGAAAAACGTTTTAGCTGCATTGCCCAAGGTCATTGAAAAACTAATAGACGAGGGATACTCTTTCAGGAAAATTGAATTCGAAAAAACTCGCCCGCTTTATTCAGCCACGTGGATCAAGCAAAATAAAATGCGCGATTCGAGAACGGCATAAACGGGCATAATAACTGATGATAAAATGAGGATGTTGATTATTGGATCGGGAGGAAGGGAACACGCTTTCGGTTGGAAA
>CAZRXT010000429.1:0-2016 GCA_964604035.1 uncultured Prolixibacteraceae bacterium
AAATAACAATCTTATTTGCAGTATATTAATTGCATTTTTTGTTTTTAGTTATAAAAATTTAACATCTCGATATACTTTTTTTAACTCCTAAAAAATGAATACTACACAAGGAAAACAAAAAGGATAAAACAGACGATAAACAATAATTGAAGAACGAAAATTTGCCCGCACATTTGCGTCTACGGCATAGTTGTGTTGCTGTAATCAATTATAAAATGCATTCTGAGTCCAAATAAGAAAGCTTCGGCGATAAAATGGAAATCAATGTTGTGCATTAATCTAAATTTTCCCTTTCCGTCCATATCGCAATAGTGTTTTTATTAGCCTACTACCGCAGTTGGTGGCGATATTTCTTGTTTTTAGATCAAAACTTATACGAATAACTGATTGATGGCATGATTGGGAAAAACGTAAACGAATATAATTTTGGTTCTCCTTTGCTGTTTTTACCCATATAGAGGTAGTATGGATTGTATTTATTGTAAGCATTATAAAGTCCTATCGACCATGTTCTTGTTCCATAATACATCTCTTTTACAAAATTGAAATTGATATCTAACCGATGATAAGGCGGTGTTCGAAACGCATTGCGCCCATTGTAATAATATGCTTCGCCATAACCTGCATATATGTCTTTCTCTCCATCAAACTGAAGTGTGTTCATAATGTATTTATACTGAGCCAATGTTGCAGCCTCGCCCGACATAAAGACCCACACTGCCGAAAAATTGACATGGTCGTTTATTTCATGGTTCAAAACGATGGAAAGTTCGTGCCTCCTGTCGTACCGGAAAGGATACCAACGGCCATTGTCGACCTCATCGAACTTCCGCATGTTCTTTGAGATGGTATAGGCAACCCAGCCAGTTGTTTTTCCTGTGGTTTTTTCAATCAAAAACTCACTTCCATACACATAACCGTTCCCATTCGAAAGAATTTGGTTTGCCCAGTCGCTACTCGACTGAATAAAAGACGTTCCACCTTTCAATTCGACCAGATGTTCCAGCTTCTTATAATACAAATCGACAGAAAATTCATATTCGTGTTTCTTTTTAGCCTTCATAAACGCGCCAAAACTCAACTGTGTCGATTCTTCGGGAACTATTGTCGTTGTTGATGGCAACCAAAAATCGGAAGGGAAAGACTGATCGCTTGTTGAGATTAAATGTGTGAACTGCGACATTTTGGAAAAGGAGAATTTCAATGATGCATTATCTGAAAGCGTGTAGTTTCCCACAATACGTGGTTCTAATTTCACGATAGGTTTATCTTCAACAAAAAAAGTTGATAAGCGAAGCCCTATGTCGGCCGAAAGCTTTGGCGTTATTTGATATTGGTCGGAGAGGTATAACGAAATATCGGGAACATAAATATTTTCAGCGCCCCAAACGGAGTCGTACGATGTTGCAATGTTCTCTGTTCGGCTCATACTATTCTCTGAAGGCGAAAAGTGGTGAATAGTTGACTGGGCACCAAATTGCAGAAAATGATTTTTATCGATCAAATATTCGTAATCGGCTAAAAATGAATAATCGGTAATAGAAGAGATGAATAAAGACTTGCTCAGCCCAACAATTTCGCCTCTGCTTTTTGCGTTCATTTTCTCGTTAATTTGGTAATTGAAATTTGCAACGCCAAGCGTGTAATTTGCAAACACCTTTTGTCCGTAAATTTTATTGAGCCGAACCGATGCAGTGGTATTTCCCCACGAATTATTATACTTCTGAGTGTATTTGTATATCACACCATTCTCTTCACTCTTATCTCGCGACGATCTGTAAACTTTATCGCGGCCTTTGTAAAAACTATAAAATATTCTGGAGCCATTGGCAAGTATTTTATTGTACTTCACGTTAATATCCCACAGATTATAGCCACCATTCGATTCGCCATTGGTATCCATATAGTTGTAAGCAGTAACAAACAAGTCATAAACAGTCCGCCTTCCGGCAATTAGCAACGACGAAGTATCTTTTATTATTGGGCATTCATAAGAAAAGCTACTGGTTAAAGTCC
>CAZRXT010000430.1:0-2003 GCA_964604035.1 uncultured Prolixibacteraceae bacterium
GCTAGAACATGAAATAATATCAAAAGAGAACCTGTTCTTTAGTCGGAACAGGTTTCTTTTTTTATAAGCTTTAGACTGATCTGAAACTACTTTGGGATAAAATCTTAATTGCTTAGATCAATCTCGATATCGTATTTGGATAAAAGCCCAGCAATTCCGGTAAGCGAGAATTTTGCTTTCTTAATCCGGTTAATCTCAGGGTTAAGCGAGTAGTTGAACGAAGTACGAAAGTCGGCTTTTTCGAGAGTTGTGTTCTCAAAAATAGCGTTTGAAAGATCGCAATTGTCAAATACTGCGTTTGAAAGATCGCAATTAGTGAAATCAACTTCAATAAGATGTGAGTTTTTAAAGATTGTCTTTTTTATCTTCCAGCTGTAAAATGAAGAGTGGTTGAGTGTGCAATTATTGAACCTAACCGAAAAGCCAAAATCATTACAGGTTTCAAACTTCAAGCCCAACATCTTGCAATCAACAAATTTGACGTCCCTCAAAATAGCCATATCCAGTTTCACCATACTCAAATTACACCCAACAAACTCGCATTCAATAAAATTGATTGATGTGAAACTTGAGTTGTAAAAGTCGCAGTTCACAAAAGTGCAATTCTCGTATTCTCCTTTCGGAAGTGGTTTGTCGGTATAGTTGATTTTGTCGAAGGTTTTATCTTCGAAATATTGTTGTTCCATTCCACTTACTTTTTTCTTTTTTGAGTAAGTTTCAAAACCAAGCCAGCTAATAAAAAAATGACCACAGCAAAGGCAATCAGGTACCATTTATTGATCATCTGATCGTTTTTACCCAATTTGAAAACCATGTAAATCAGCGATCCTGCAAGAGCAATCATCCCAATTATTTTAACTGCACTGCTAATTTTATCGACTAAACCATCCGACTTCGAATTGTAGTTGTTCTGATCTTTAAGAAATCCTTTTTGCATCATGGTATTTTGATTTTTATTAAGAGGTAAAATTAGTGTTTCGAAAGCAAATTTAGAACCGATAGAAACAAAAAAACCCGACAATAAATTGTCAGGTTTCCTTGTTCTTTTCAATTATCTTAAACCAAATTTATTACTTTTTGAATTTTAAGCAAATCGCTATCAATGCTTCTATTTTTTTTAACAACCTTAATAAGTGGAACATACACAATTTTGTCGTTTTGCAATCCAACCATTACGCTTTGTTGATCTTCAAGCAAAGCTTCAATAGCTGCAATACCCATTTGAGTTGCAGCAACCCTGTCTTTTGCTGTTGGAGTACCGCCGCGTTGCATGTGGCCTAAAACCGAAACCCTTACATCAATTTCAGGGTAATTTTTCTGAACGTTTTCGGCTATTTTGAAAGCGCCACCAGCTTTGCTACCTTCGGCAACCATTACAATTCCTGAACGTTTTTTGTGTTTATAACCTTCGGTCAGGAATTTATTTAATGCCTCCTCGCCCGATTGTTCTTCAGGAATTACAATTACTTCGGCACCACAAGCAATGCCCGCTTTCAGTGCTAATTCGCCAGCTTCGCGACCCATTACTTCAACAAAGAAAATTCGACCATGCGAGTTGGCTGTATCTTTAATTTTATCAACCGCCTCAACAACAGTATTCAAAGCTGTATCATAACCAATTGTGTACTCAGTGCCATACATATCATTATCGATAGTACCCGGAATTCCAATAATTGGGATGTCGTATTCCTGCGAGAAATATAGTGCACCGGTAAAACTGCCGTCTCCACCAATTACAACCAACGCGTCAATATTGTTGTCGACAAGGCTTTTATAAGCTTTTGCCATTCCTTCATCGGTTTTGAATTCCATGCTCCTAGCTGTCTGTAGGAATGTTCCCCCTTGTTGAATGATCCCACTAACATCGCTCGAATGGAGTTGAATAAAGTCGCCTTCGATCATGCCTTGATAACCACGGCGTATACCTATGACTTCCAAATTATTGGCTATTGCAGCACGGGTTACCGCACGAATGGCTGCATTCATTCCTGGAGCATCTCCAC
>CAZRXT010000431.1:0-1985 GCA_964604035.1 uncultured Prolixibacteraceae bacterium
TATTCGCGCAGTTTGCAGCTCTCCATTTTCCGGCAGTCACAATGCAAACATCGGGCAGCTTCGGCCTTTACTTCTTCGGAAGTTAAGCCTTTTATGATGCCGTTGGTTGGTTCAATTCGGTTACCTTCAACCGACTCTTTCAGGTACTGGGCGTATTCGGGAATGACCAGCTTTCCAAATTTCGAGTTGAATTTTAATGGCTGACCAACAATGGGTTTATCGTTCAAAAATTGCCAGATACTGGCTGCGGCTTCTTTTCCCTGAGCCAGCGAACGGATGGCAATTTTCGATGAACGCAATGCCGAGCCAACAGCAAAAACCTTTGGAATATTGGTTTGGTATGTGTCATCGTCGGCAACAAAGCCTTTGAAATTTGACGTTACGCCCCAAAGTTTTTCTTCCATAGTAATTTCGCCCGAAGCAATAATTATGGCATTATATTCATTTTGAAGCTGTTCAAAAGAAACTTTGTCGATTTCAGCGTTGAAATTAAATTGAACTCCTAGATTCTCTATCACTTTAATTTCACGATCCAACACCTCCTTTGGTAGTTTATCATTAGGAATATCGGTGCGCATCATTCCTCCAGCCTTATCTGCCTTATCAAATATTACAGCCTGAATACCTTTTAGTTGCAAGTAGTAAGCCGCCGATAATCCTGCCGGACCGCTACCAATTATAGCAACTTTTTGTCCGGTAAGAGGTGCGGGTTGTTCTTCAAAGTTGCCTTCGTTGCCAGAGAAGCGTTTCAGCAAGCAAATTGAAACAGCTCCATCGATGGGTTTTCGGCGGCAAGCTCCTTCGCAGGGAGCAGGGCAGATGTAACCCAACACCGATGGCAACGCAATGTTTTGCTTCACTACTTTTAGTGCCTGATCAAACTTTCCTGTTGCCAGCAAACGGTTCATGGTTGGAATGTCCATGTGAGCCGGACAAGCAATGGTACAAGGCGCTTCGCAGTCGCCCACATGGTCAGAAAGCAACAGCTCAAGCCCGGTTTGACGTGCTTCGCGAATCTCATCGTCGAGGGTTATAATCTCCATTCCTTCAGCTACCGGCATGGCGCACGATGGGTACAGTTTCCCATTTTGAGCGTTTTTCACCAAACAAATCATGCACGAGTTAAAGTGTTCAATTTCATTGTTGTGGCACATTGTTGGTATTTCAAAGCCCAATTTTTGAGCGGCTTTGAGAATGGTTGTTCCGGGTTCAACCGAAACGGCGATATTGTTTATTTTTAGTTCGATCATGTTTTTTAGTTTTCACAAAACTTCAGAAAATCTTCCACTGTTACCCCCATGTTTCGAAGGTTGTTTTTGATTACAAATTCTGGAATCGGATCAATGTGAGTTTGGATTACAATTGGACGAAGTAGCTGTTTGCCGCCCCAAATTTCATGTCCACCATTTGTTCGTATAACTTTTAAACCTTTTGAGGTTAAGAATTGGCGGAACAATCGCAACGATATGTTCTTAATACTACCGCCCATTTATGCGGGAATTGCAAATTCCTGATCAATTTTTCGGAAAGGAAAATGGTTGAATATCCTGTTGAATTCGCTATTTGTAGTTAACAATGTAGAAATATCGGGAGGGATAACGGTTTGTCGCTGATGTTTTGGAAGAATCCAACCATGAGCTTTTAAATCATCGAAAAACGTGTTTTTGTTGGTGGCATATAATATGTATTCGCTGGTCACAACTTTAAATGATTCAGTTGCTTCGGCTTCATTTTGGCCATATCCACTTAAATCGAGCGCGGGACAATAAACCACCGTATTCCCATCTTCTTCGAAAATGATCAGTGACAATTTAATAGCAACCTTTTTATCGCCATATTGCCATGTTCCTTCAAACTTTGCTTTTGCTCCGGGTTCCATCTTTAAATTTGTTTATCGATCACAAAACTAAACAATTATTCATTTCCATCGGTAATGAGTTGTGTTAAAACCTTGTTATAGTTAATGACGTTAGAGAGGCTCAAAA
>CAZRXT010000432.1:0-1981 GCA_964604035.1 uncultured Prolixibacteraceae bacterium
TACAAGGAAATTGCCATTCCCGATTTAAAACAGTATTTAGCGAGCAAAAACATACCAGTAAGATTATAATCAAAATTAAACACGAAGACACTAAGACACAAAGAAATAACACATTGTGTTCTTCGAGCAAAACCTTAGTGTACTTTGTGGTAAAACAAAAAAAATGGATAATTTATCACAAAATCAGCAAGACATCCTGTTTCTATCGCAGCTTCAGGATTTTATCGACAAACGGAAAGAAGAGATGCCCGAGGGTTCGTATACCACATCGTTGTTCCAAAAGGGCACCCGCAAAATTACGCAGAAAGTGGGCGAAGAGGCCGTTGAAACCATCATTGGCGCAATGGCCAACGACGACGAAAACTTCCTGTACGAAGGTGCCGATCTTCTGTACCACCTCATTGTTCTTTTAACCCACAAAGGTTACCGCATTGAAGATTTAGCAAGAGAATTGAAAAGCCGTCACAAATAACAACTTTCTTATTTTCGGTTAAAGACCAAACCATTATTGTATTTGTAACTCAACAAACCAATTTGCTGGGCATAATATACCTCAGTTACGGTATATTTTGCCCAGTCACTTTTAAAATCGGAAAGAACAAAATGCAAAACATTTGAATATGTTGTTTGTCCTATTTGAAATTCATCGACAAACTCCACCTTTGAGCAAATAAGCGGTTCATCTTCAACACCCTCAGAAGAAATTAACAAATTAAGGTAATTGCAATTTGTTTCAATCGAAACGATCATTTCCAAAAGAAAATCATACGTAAACGATAAACTATTTAGAGAGAATGTAAACCTCTCGCCATAACAACAATCGTCGTAGGCAGGGTTTATTGAGGCTGATAAAACATCGTTATAGTTCGATCCAAAATTCTGATAGAAGTTCTCGCGCTGTGAAATGCTATAATTTACTCCTGCGAAATAACTTCTGCCTTCAGAAAAATCATGAACATTCTGAAAATTAACAAACTCCCTTGAAATACCATTCTGATCGACCATAAAAAACCTTAAATTACTTGAATCTATAAGCCATTTTTCTAATTCATCTGAAGTATAATGCCATTTAGTTATCTCGTCATTATAAAAATGACATGAGAAAAAACCAAAAAAAACAATTAAAAGGAGAAATCTACTCTTCATACAAATCGAAATATTCATTGTTTGTCATAGTCATCCGTAAAATACCTTTTTCGACAGTATAATAAACACTGTCAACCCCAAACAGATCTTTATAATTATAATATTCAGAAGAATGGAGTTTGAAACCCGCAACCGAGTTATAACAATTATCATTTATATAAAAAGAATCTATACCAAAAAAAGCACTATCAAAGACATTCAAAAAAGCAGATGATCTACCAGTATAAAGATCAAATGAAAAATTCTGCTCGTCGTATTTAGCTAGTTGTAAAACGATTGAATTAAGTGGATATAAAGGACTAAGTGTTGTATTATCTATACGAGACTCCGGCTGATCGTAGCAATCGAACACAAGTTCAGAATCAGAAGATGTTTCGCGAAGGCAAACAAACGAGACAAGAAGTCCTCCTGAATGCATAAAAACAACCGTATCTCCATTCTGATAAGGCACTAATGCTAATGCTGAATCGGGAATAGGCGTAAGTGAAATTGGATGCGGGTCGCACCGAGGAGGACAACCGTACAACATTAGTAATCCGCACATTAAAAGCAACAGGTAAAAAAAGTTTCTCATTGCAATAATATTTTAACTCACTTGAACACCTCGTAAAACATAAAAACATTACTAAGATAGTGAGCTTGGAAAAAAATCTATTGAAAATCAACAGTTTTTTTTTATAAAAAGAGGACCAACAATCAACTACTGCATTGTAAAAAACTGCTTAATATTTCAATAAAAGAAGAACAAAACATGTTTCATAGCATATTTTGTGAAAATATTTATTGATTTTTGTAGCCAAATTCAAGACAAAAAGATGGCAGTTTCGAACAAAGC
>CAZRXT010000433.1:0-1979 GCA_964604035.1 uncultured Prolixibacteraceae bacterium
GAAGCACAAACTACGAATTCGTTGGAAATGTTACGCAAAGTTCCGTTAATCAGTGTCGACGCCGAAGAGAATATTACGCTCAACGGGCAATCGAATTTCAAGGTATTGGTAAACGGCAAGAGCTCAACCATGATGTCGAAGAACTTTAAAGAAGTTCTGAAAAGCCTTCCTGCCAACACAATCAAAGATATTGAGGTTATCACAAACCCATCGTCGAAGTACGATGCCGAAGGTGTTGGAGGAATCATCAATATCATTACCACAAAAAAAACTATTAATGGATACAACGGCAGTGTTAGTGCAGGGATCGATTCACGGGGAAGTTTCAATGGAAGTGCTTATTTGGCCACAAAAATTGAAAAGTTTAGCTTCTCGGCCCGCTTTTATGGCAATCAGTTTAAGCAACCCGAATCGAAATCGAGTAACAAAAGCGAATACTTTAACAATACCGATTTCCACTATTCCAATTCAAATGGAACAAATACGTACAATGGCTTATCTAAAGGAATCTCGGGCGAGGCAAGTTACGAAATCGATTCGCTGAACCTAATCAGCCTCTCTTTCTGGGGAAACGAGGGCTCATATACCAACTCACAACACAATGAAAACCAATATTTAAACACCGCAAACGAAATAACCAGAAAGTACATTAGCAATACAACCAACGAGAATAGCTATGGAGGTTTTTCGGGAAATATCGATTACCAGAAAACGTTTAAAAAGCCCGAGAAATCGTTCACCGTTTCGTACAAGCTCGACAACAACCCAAATAAATCAAAATTCAACACCGATGTTACCGGAGTTACCAGTTACCCTTCGTACAAGCAACGTTCGGAGAATAATTCGCTAGGCCGGGAACAAACCTTTCAGGCCGATTATTACGACCCATTAAACAAGATGCACCATGTTGAAGGAGGTACAAAATTTATTTTAAGGCAAAACACAAGCAACTCTGAAGTTTTCAAGAACGATACGTTAAAGCTCGATAACACAAACGATTTGGATTACAACCAATACATTTTGGGCGCCTATTTGGGTTATTTGTGCAAATGGGAAAAGCTTAGCATCAAAACCGGCATGCGCCTCGAAAGAACATGGAACGACGGGGTGTCGAAATCATCGGGCGAGAACACCGAGTTTAAAAACAGGCTCTTCAACCTGGTGCCCTACATTACACTCTCGTATATGCCAAAAGCAAATCAGACAATTAAAGTTTCGTACACACAAAGGCTTTCGCGGCCCAATATCTGGTATCTGAACCCTTATGTAAACGATGCTGACTCAATGAATATCAGCTATGGAAACCCAAAATTGGAAGCCGAAATTTCGCATTCGTTCGAATTAAGCTATTCCTATTTTATGCCGAAATTCAACCTATCGGCAACACCTTTTGCCTCTTTGATAAATAATTCGATTGAAGATATTTATAAAATTAAGCAGAATGGAGCGGTTGTAAACACGTATGAAAACATAGGAAAAAATCAACGCTTTGGAATAAACATTTATGCATCATACAGACCTTCGCCAAAATTCAACATCTACCTAAATGGAGGTAGCGATTATTCAAAAATGGAAACAAATAATGATTACGGCATCTCCAACAGCGGGTTTAGTTACAGAGGAACTATTGGTGGACGGTTGGCTCTTTGGAAAGATGGCTCAATAAATTTAAACGGAGGGGTTTATTCGCCAAGTATCATGCTTCAGGGAAAATCATCATCGTTCTACTACTCGAGCATTGGGGTTTCGCAATATTTCTTAAAACGCAAATTAATGCTAAGCCTATCGGCAAGAGATCCATTCTGGCGCGAGCAAAAACACACCTACGAACTAAAAGACAATTCATTTTCATCGACAAACATAAATACCCAACTCAGTCAAACCGTTCGTTTCAATATTACCTATAACTTTGGAAAAATGGATTTGGCGGTCAAAAAAGCATCGCGAGGAATTCAAAATGATGATGTTAAAAGTGGCGG
>CAZRXT010000434.1:0-1961 GCA_964604035.1 uncultured Prolixibacteraceae bacterium
ACAACTCACACATTCATCAACCCGCCATAAATGGCAGGAAGCAACTCATCCCTCAATCATGCCAATCATTTAATCAAAAGAAACATCCTTCAGATAATTCAATCAAAACACCCCTCATTTATTACCATTTGTTATTTTTTGTGCCGTTTTTAATTTTCATTTATCCATCATTAAGACCGATGGATATGACTGAAAATAATAGATTAGACACAGTTCTGTGAATACTCCCCCAATAGAGGATTGTTTGCGATGCTAAAAGAAATAAAAAATGAAAATAAAGGCTTTTGGTGGGATTTTTATGTTTCAAAATTCATTGACCTAATTCAATCAGACAATCTTGAGGCTTTTAGTTATTATATTTCTCAATCGACAAATTCAGATTCAGTGAATCAATACATTGCAAACAATCCAGACAAAATTCAACGACTAAAAGATTGGATAGTAAAATAACACGTGCCGTAACAAAAATAATATGACCTGTACTACCATTCGTTTAGCTTGCGTAACGAGTGGTTTTTCGAAAGTCGTCTGTGACGACACACTAATCATGCGGAGCGTGAATTGAAAATCGGCGGAGCCAATCGAAAACCCGCTTGTTCGGATTTGCAATCCGAACACCCCTTAGCTGGTCGGGATATGTTATCCCGCCCTATTTGCCAAAGGATTAACCTAAAGGTGATCTTCGATTGCAATCCAGAATGCAGTATTCAATAGCTCTTCAAATACAAATTGCTGTCGCCATAACTAAGGAAACGGTAGCTGTTTTCGAGAGCGTGCTTGTAAATGGTTTTCCACTCAGTTCCTACAAATGCCGAAATAAGCAAAAGCAACGTACTTTTAGGTTGATGAAAATTAGTAATCATGCCGTCGATTACCCTGAACTGGTAACCGGGAACAATAATTATTTGAGTGGCCGAGTTTAGCTGTTTTAAGTTGTTGTGGTTCATGAAGCTAAGCAGCGCATTTAATGCATCGTGCCTTGTTGGCTTTTCGCTGTCGGAGTAAGGTTCCCATTGGTCAATGGCGAGGTTGCTGCAATCAATTTCGGGGTTCCGCAATATTTTACAACCAATCCAGTAAATGCTTTCAAGTGTCCTGATTGAAGTTGTTCCAACGGCAATAATCGGCCCGTTGTGATTAATTAACGTGTTGAGCAATGCGAGGTCAATTACAATGTGTTCGGTGTGCATTTGGTGGTCGTTAACCGAATCGGACTTCACAGGTTGAAACGTTCCCGCACCAACATGAAGTGTGGTCTCAACAATTTCGATGTTTTTGGTTTTTAATGAATTAAATACATCGTCGGTAAAGTGTAGCCCCGCAGTTGGAGCGGCAACCGAGCCTTTTATTTTTGAATAGATGGTTTGGTAGCGGGTTAAATCGCTCTCTTCTGAATCGCGGTGAAGGTAGGGTGGGATAGGGATGTTGCCTGCCGCTTCGAGCAGGTCGGAAAAGTTGAACTGCTGATTGTCCCAGCTGAATTTAATGTAACAGAAACTTCCTAAGTTGTTGATGTTTTCGGCACAAAAACTGACCGGTGTGCCATCTATTTCTATGGGCATGACCAAGTTGCCGGTTTTCCACTTTTTCAGGTTCCCAACCACACACTTCCAGGTACAGCTTTGGGTTTGCTGAAAGTTTTGGGCATAATCGGCAGGTTCAATTGGGTCGAGAACAAAGATTTCGATTCGCGCACCGCTCTCCTTTTGAAAAAGTAACCGGGCTCTTATTACACGAGTGTTGTTGAACACCAGCAGCGAGTTTAAAGGCAAACGCTCTGAAAGGTTCGAAAACCTGTCGTCGCTAATTTCACCATTGTTCCAAACCAGCAGTTTCGATTGGTCGCGTTGTTCCAAAGGGTACTTGGCAATCTTTTCGTCGGGGAGGTTATAATCGTATTCGCTTATTGATATCTGGTTCATTTGCTGATGTTCATAAATTCGGGGGCAAAAATAATCTTT
>CAZRXT010000435.1:0-1934 GCA_964604035.1 uncultured Prolixibacteraceae bacterium
ATTGCAGAGGATTAATGGTATAATTTACGAGCGTGCAAATGTTGAAATTTCACACTAAACCGAGTGGACAGATCGTAAAAATCGGTTTACGATCTGTCCACTTTCTGCATTTTATTGAAGAAATTAAAACTCCGAGAAGTAAGAGTCAAAAAAGAGTTGACCGAAGAATTACAATAGCTGAATGTTGGTTGAAGATTATTTGTGAAGAGAAACAAATAACATAAGTAGTGCAATCTTTGAAGTCAAATATATTTTCAGCAACAGCTTGGTCAATATTTAAAAGCTTGCAAGAACAAACGAGAATGTTAAACAAAAAAAGGTCAAATACAAAACCCATCTTCAAGAAGATAAACATGCACGAAGCACAAAAAAAAAGCCCGATGATAAACACCGGGCCTTATATTATTTCACCTAAAATGATGCTATTTTACCTTTTCAATAATAGCTTTAAAAGCTTCCGGATGATTCATTGCTAAATCAGCTAAAACTTTACGGTTTATTTCAATGTTATTAACCTTCAACAGATTAATAAAAGTTGAATAATTTAAACCTTCAGGACGAACAGCAGCATTAATACGCTGAATCCACAAGCCCCTGAAATCTGCTTTCTTCTTTTTTCTGTCACGATAAGCATACTGCATACCTTTTTCCCAGGTATTCTTCGCTACCGTCCAAACGTTTGCTCTTGACCCAAAATTACCTTTGGTTGCCTTAAGAATCTTTTTTCTTCTGGCACGAGATGCAACGTGGTTTACACTTCTTGGCATAATTTTACATTTTCGAGTGGTTAGCGCTCTTTACTATTATGAGACTTAAAAGCTAATTCACTCCGGTTAACTACTAATTTTAATCTAAAACAAAAGAAATTATTTCATTGCTAACATCCTCTTCACATTTGGAGTATCAGTCTTATCGACCAAACCAATATGAGTAAGGTTACGTTTGCGTTTTGTGCTTTTTTTGGTCAAAATGTGACTTTTAAAAGCATGCTTTCTTTTGATTTTTCCTGTACCTGTAAGCTTAAAACGTTTTTTAGCTCCGGCATTGGTTTTCATTTTCGGCATTATCCTACTTTTTAAATGTACAACCTAATTATTTTTTCTTCTTAGGTGAAATAAATATCGTCATTCGTTTGCCTTCTAACTTAGGCATCATTTCGAGTTTTCCTACTTCTTCCAACTCATTTGCGAACTTGAGCAATAAAATTTCGCCCTGTTCTTTAAATAAAATTGAACGACCTTTAAAAAAGACGAAAGCTTTAACTTTTGCACCTTCCTGCAAAAATTTCTCAGCATGTCGAAGTTTAAATTGAAAATCGTGTTCGTCAGTATTTGGACCGAAACGAATTTCTTTAACAACAACTTTTACTGCATTAGCTTTGATCTCCTTTTGCTTCTTTTTTTGTTGATAAAGAAACTTCTGATAATCAGTAATTCGACAGACAGGTGGCTCTGCTTTAGGCGAAATTTCAACCAAATCGAGATCCAAATCATCAGCCATTTTAATGGCTTGTTGTGTAGTTACTACACCTGGGTTTTCGACGTTATCTCCAACAAGCCTAACTTCGCGAACCCTAATTTGATGATTAATACGAAAAGCAGATTTCTCTTCTTCCCGTCGATCATTTCTCCTGCCTTTTTGTGGTAAAGTTCTTTCCTCCAAAATTACAAATTGCTTAAATTTTGTATGTTACTTAATTGCTCACTAATTTCCTTCCTAATAAGCTGAGCAAACTCATCAATGGTCATAGATCCTTGATCGCCTTGCCCTCCTTGTCGACGAACTGAAACCGAATCTGATTCAGCTTCTTTTTCACCTACAACAAGCAGATATGGCGTACGTTTTAATTCATTATCGCGAATCTTTCTGCCAATCTTTTCGTTACGGTCGTCAACGACGGTGCGAATATCGGAAATATTTAAAATATTTGAAAC
>CAZRXT010000436.1:0-1931 GCA_964604035.1 uncultured Prolixibacteraceae bacterium
CCGATGCAATTTCTTTGAAAATTTCGTGCAGCTCTTTTTCTCTGCCTTTCCAGAAGGTAGCGCGGTAATTGAGGTCGAAAGCAATGCGGGTTCCATATTTCTTTGCCGCGCGTGCAATTTCGAGACAGAACTCACTAGTTTCGGGCGAAAGAGCACCAATCAAACCCGAGAGGTGAACAATTTGAACGCCTTCTTTACCGAAAATTCGGTCCAAGTCGAAATCTTTTACGTTCAAAGTACGGCCAACTTCGCCAGCTCGATCGTTTTGAACACGAGGCCCCCTTGATCCGTATCCACTATCGGCAATATTAAATTGATGACGATAACCCCAAGGACCACCTTGTTCAACTTCAGGCCCTTCGTAAGTCATGTGCCGACTGGCAAGGTTACTCTTAATGAACTGTGCAATTGGGCTTCCTTTTACGAATGTGGTTAACACCTTAACTGGCAAGCCTAAAGATGCAGGAATATTGGCCACATTAGTTTCGGCACTTGTTGCCTGCATTGTAAATGTATCGCTACTGTGAACAGGTTGTCCGTTTACCGGAGTTATGCGCACGCCCATGCTTGTAGGGACTAGTAACGAATATGTAAAATCTTTTTTTAGCTGGATACTCATCTCTGGAAATTTTTAATTTACAATTGATTATTCTATAAAAAGTATAAAATAGTAATACACAACTGGTGAATCAAGTTCACATTCATTGCAAATAATTTGACCTTTTTCTGAAATTTACACTCCACTAAATGCACTAAAGCCACCATCGATTGGGACAATAATCCCGGTAACAAATTTCGACATATCACTAAGCAGGTAAATAGTTGTACCAACCAACTCGTCGATATCTCCATAGCGTCCCATTGGTGTATTGTTCAGCACTTTTTGCCCGCGAGGGGTTGGATTTCCGGTTGCTTCGTCGATCATCAAAAACCGATTCTGGTTTGTGATAAAAAATCCGGGAGCAATTGCATTTACCCTTACTCCAGTTTTGGCAAAATGAACTGCCATCCACTCTGTAAGGTTATTTATTGAAGATTTAGCAGCTGAATACGCAGGAATTTTTGTCAACGGACGGAAAGCATTCATCGAAGAAATATTCAAAATCCCACCCGACTGGCGACCAATCATCTCTTTTGCAAAAACCATAGTCGGTATTAGAGTTCCATTAAAGTTTAAGCTGAAAACACGGTCGAACCCATCCATTTCAAGGTCAAAGAAATTCGTCAATTCATCGTTTTCACCGGGAATTATCTGCTCGGCTTGAGTTGTAGCTTTAGGCGAATTTCCGCCAGCCCCATTAATAAGGAAATCGATTGCACTAACAGATTTTAAAATTTCAGACTTAACATTTTCAAGAGAAGTTTTATCTAAAACACTCGCACTGTAAGCCTTAATAATCTGATCTGGAAATTTAGATTTCAAGTCGGTTGCGACTTTTTCTGCACTTTCCAGATTCAAATCAAGAAGAAAAACATTCATTCCAACTTCGCAGAGACCTTCTGCCAGACAGCTACAAATTACGCCACCCGCACCAGTAATAACTACTGATTTGTCTTTTAACCCTAAAAGTTCGTTCGTTGATTTCATAGGTTTATTTTTCTATAAGTATTTGATTAATTGTTAGATTAAAGAGTTTTTACCTAAACTTCTTCATCTTGAATGAAACTCCAAATAGCCAAAATATTCGTTTCATTCGTTATTGATATTCAGCAATATATCACCTTATAATTCAGCACGTATTTTTGCAACAAGCGCAATTGTTTCTTTTACTTTTTCGGCAAGTGCAGCGTAATTATTTTCTGTGATATATGATTTTTTCATTAGCTGAGATCCTAATCCTACGCAAGTTACGCCCGACTTGAACCACGCTTTCAAATTGTCGTATTCGGGAGTTACACCACCCGATGGCATAATGTCGGACCAAGGACAA
>CAZRXT010000437.1:0-1928 GCA_964604035.1 uncultured Prolixibacteraceae bacterium
AATATTTTCCGGATGAAAAAGTACTTTTTGATAGCATTTATTGCGTTAACCTCAGTAACAATGAGTGCGAAAGCTCAGACAAAACTAATGCCCAACCTTGTTTTAACACAGGAATTCTTTACAGATAAAGATATTTATCCAACTTTCACTCAAGGGGTTGTAAATTACGAAGCCCAAATAATGTACATCTATGGCGAAGTGTTTGTTACATCTCAAATGCCTGATAGTGCCACACACAAAATGCCAACATTCAGGTCGTCGTACTTGCTACCTATTTACAGTCAGTACAAAAAGAATCAAGGGAAAATTCACGAAGGGTACGACGAAGAGATGTATCTTTTCCTGAACATTAAGTACGATCCAAAGAAAACTTACCAGAAACTTTGGGAACAATTGAGCCCTTATCACGAAATTATTACTTACCGCCAAGGCCCTGAATGGCATAATGGTAAAATAAAAATTGTTTTTGTTGGCGATGCTCCTATGAGAATTTTCCAACAGGAAAGAGTTTGTTTTGCAACAGCTCAGGGTACTGTTAAAGACCTTGAAAAAAATTACGACAACAAAGTAATGCCACTCATTGGTATCGATTTTAAAAACGAAATTGAATGGAATGGCGTAGGCAAAATGCCTTTCGATCAATTTCTGAAAATGAAAGATATTATCAAGAAAACCCACGATCAGGGCAAAAAAGTAAGGGTTTACAACTGTCCTGAAGAAGAAAATGTTTGGGAAGTACTCCTTACCGCAGGTGTCGATTTTATCAACAGTCCAAACCCCGAACGATTCAGCAAATTTTTAGCTTCACGTCCATAATTTTAAAATCATAGTTATTAAAAGGGGTGCCTTAGGGTACCCTTTTTTTTGCGTTAAATCCTCGTGTTATTGCCAATTCATTCAACAGAAAACTTTGCAAATATGAAAATATATCATACATTGAATAAAATTAAATCGCTAATTTTTAAACGCTTACTATAAATCATATATGGAGAAGAAAGTTTCGTTAGTATTATCAAGCGGAGGAGCCCGAGGCATAGCCCATATCGGCATTATTGAAGAATTAGAAAAAAGAGGCTATGAAATTTGCTCTATTGCAGGCACATCAATGGGCGCATTAATTGGGGGCATATACGCTTCGGGCAACATCGAGGTTTTTAAGAAGTGGCTATTTTCACTCACAAAAGTTGAGATACTTAAACTTTTCGATTTCACTTTAAGTAAAAACGGACTGGTTAAAGGCGATAAAATATTTAAAGAATTCAGAAAATTCATTCCCGACACAAACATCGAAGAGCTCCCAATTCCATTTGTAGCAGTCTCGACCGATTTAATGAATAACCGCGAAATAGTGTTCGAAAGCGGAAGTCTATTTCAGGCCATAAGAGCTTCAATATCAATACCAACTTTTTTCAAACCACTTATTAGCGACGATACAGTTCTTGTTGATGGCGGGTTGCTAAACCCAACACCTGTAAACCGGGTGAAAAGATTTGACAACGATTTGCTTTTTGTTGTAAATGTTGAAGCCCAAAAACACAAGACCAAATCGGAATACAAATCTTTAGAGAAGGAAGATCAACAGATAACAAAGTTCAATCAGATACTAACAATCAAAACATCCGATCAACCCGGTTATTTTCAGATCTTAAACAAAACAATCGGGATAATGCTGAATCAAATTTCTGAATTGACAATCCAAAAATATAACCCCGACATGCTCATCACCATCGACCGCGAATTATTTGGCACTTACGACTTTCACCGATATGAAGAGATTGTTGAAGTAGGCCGCGAAATAGCCAGAATTAAACTCGACGAATTTGAGGCTCGATCGAACTTGTAAATTTGTTGTAGTTTTGGTGAAAATTTATCTATGGCTCGTTATAAACTCACAATAGAATACGATGGATCCCGCTATTCGGGATGGC
>CAZRXT010000438.1:0-1926 GCA_964604035.1 uncultured Prolixibacteraceae bacterium
CATGAATCCTTAATTCGACAACAACTCAAAAAGATCTTGCGTTTTGATAGAATATGATACTTTTATGTCACCAGAGAGCATAATCTCTTTCTGCTTTTTAAATATTTTTTGAATATGAAGCCGGTTAATGATTGCCGATTGACTCACCTTAAAAAAAGAAACATCCAGCTCTTCGGCAAATTTCGACAAGGACTTCGAAATCACAATTCGTTCTCCACTTTTTGTAAATACTTCGCAATAGCCTTTTGCCGAAAGGCAACAGATAATGTCTTGAGGATTTAAAACGTGAGTAACATCTGCCTGGTTTATGATCAAAGGGGTATTCATAACATTTAAAGTTTAGTTAGGTATATTTTAATTCATTGCGGGTTTATTTAATCATAAAAATATTAACAGATTAAAATTTTCTGTAGGAATAATAGATATTTGTTTTCAATTTTTAGATATATTTTTGATTTGCTCTAAAATTCATTATGAATTCAAATATAAAAACACACAGAAAATACATATTCACATAAGATATTGCAAATTACAAAGATAAGTCATGCGGCTTAAACATTAATCTACTGTACGTTAAAATTGCATTTTAAATTTCTAAAAAACAGTTCACAGTTAAATGTGAATTCACATTAATTAAACTTGTCTGATAATTATCTGAAAAATTGTTTGGAATAATCCATTGATTTAGTCTATGTGATCAATTATTATATTCGGTACGCTGAATAATTACAAAAATCGACACTTAGAACCTAAACTAGTACTGAATTAGTCGCATCATTGCTTATTGCCATTCTATATTGTAACCGAAACAGGCCACAAAAGCAAACAAAAATACCCGCTCCAAACTTCAATGAAGCTTAATTAAACAAAAAAAAAGAGGTCATCCATACAGGACAACCTCTTGTTGTATTTTATATAAAATCTTACTAATCGTCTAATCCTCTAACTATTCCACGAGCTGAACTTTTAATGAAATCGAGAATGATTTCCCTTTCCTCTGTCTTTTCGAGCTCTGCTTCAATCATTACTAAAGCCTGAGAAACATTCAATCCTTTTTGATAAATGTAACGATAAATATCTTGTATCTCATTAATTTTATCGAGAGTAAACCCTCTTCTACGTAACCCAACCGAATTAATGCCGGTATAGGCAAGTGGTTCATTAGCAACCAAAACATAAGGGGGAATATCTTTACGCACAAGACTCCCTCCGGCAATAAACGAATGTATTCCTATTTTAACAAACTGATGAACAGCAGTATAAGGACTAACAATAGCATAATCGTCAACTTCAACTTCTCCTGCTAAACCAGCAAAACTGCCCAAAATCACATTGTTCTGAATACAACAATCGTGAGCCACGTGCGAATAACATTGTAAAAGGCAATTCTCACCCACAACAGTTTTTCCTTTAGCAACAGTTCCTCGGTTTACAGTACAAAACTCCCGAACAGTGGTATTGTCGCCAATTTCAACCGTAGTAATTTCTCCTTTGAATTTTAAATCCTGAGGAACCCCTGCAATTACAGCACTTGGAAAAATCTTACAATTCTGACCAATGCGTGCACCATCCATAATTACAGCATTTGGGCCAATCCACGTACCATCGCCAATCACAACATCTTCGGCAATAGTAACAAAGGAGTCTATCTGTACATTTTTCCCAATTTTAGCTTTAGGGTGAATATTGGATAAAATTTGAATCATTGAATATTTATAATTAACTGAGTTTCTACTTGTTTTCTACTATCTGAGCCATAAATTCACCTTCAGAAGCCAATTGTCCACCAACAAAAATATAACCTTTCATTGATGCAATTCCACGACGCATTGGTGACACCAAATCAACTTTAATAACCATAGTATCGCCCGGAACAATTTTCTTTCGGAATTTGATCCCATCAATCTTCATAAAGTAAGTTGAATA
>CAZRXT010000439.1:0-1924 GCA_964604035.1 uncultured Prolixibacteraceae bacterium
TCTTGACGTATTGAATCGAGAATTACATCGCCATCAGTTTTGGCCACATAAAAATATACTATTAAGGTAGAAAAATATCGTCCAAGTCACGATGCAACTTTGGCTGCTATTACCTGGCCCGATATCCCTGAAACCTACAAAGGTATTTACGGCTGGGCTGGCGATACTATTCCAAATTTCTCGCCAACAAAATACAACTACACCGTAGAGGTTCCTTTCGATGTTGAAGGAATTCCAAGCTTAGTTGCTAAAGCTACCGCCCCTGAAACAGAAATTGAGGTTGTTCGTGCTACCTCTCTTTTTGGCTCCGACGCAGCAAAAACTGTTAAATTCAACACCGTTGCTGAAGATGACACAACATTGCTTACATACTCTGTTCGTTTGGAAAAAGAGAAAGACCTTTCTAATGTACAGGCTTTTTCGGCCGAGCCTTTTATTTCTGAAATAGTTTTCCGTGCAGGATGGAGACAATTCTTCATTGAAATTGCGAACCCTGGAAATCAAGATCTTGACTTAAGCCGTTATTGTCTTGTTCGTTCATACAATACCAACCCGGCACAAGCAATTACAACAAGCTCTACCGACGCTGACTTTGCGAATCGTTTCCAACGTTATGTGCCCGGATATGTTTGGGAAGATGAAGCTAATTGGACAATTCAGCCGGGTATTTTGAAACTCGACCTTAGCGTTAACCCAATTATTAAAGGTGGCGATGTATTTGTTATAGCTTGGGCTTTCCCAAATGATAAAGATGCCACTAATTACTTATACCCTGCTTACGATGAAATTGATGTCAATTTTAAAAATGGTGTAAATCCATGGGGAATTGAGTTTGTTGAAGCTGAATTATCAGCCGACGGGCATGTTGCTGGCGGTTGGTTTAATAATGACTATATTCTTTATAAGATCCTAAACGATTCAGTTTTAAATGGAACAAAACCGTTGGGCGACCCTTATGATGTTGAAGTGATTGATGTTGTAGGAAGATGTAATGGTCAAAACTGGGGTAATGTTTCAACTGCTGGAGTCGATTTCAATCAAAATGCAGCGATCAAAAGATTATCTCAATATTACAAAGGAAATCCTGAACCTGCTGGATCATTTCTTGATACTGTTAATAATAAATCTTCCGAATGGTTCTACCATGATGAAGCTTATTGGACTAGCGAAGGATATATTTATCCAAACAATCGAGGTATGATTTGTGGCGATATTGGCTCACAAGAAATTGATCCTGTTACTGAATTCATCTCTACTGTAGCATCAGGTTCATATACTGTAAGTAAAGGTTTCTCGTTGAAAGAAACTATTGGAGGCGGTGTTCAAGCTGGCATTACAGTTGCTGAGTTTATGCAACGAATAATCACAATTGAAGGTCAAACACTAACGTTTACTAGCGACGGAACTGTTCTTACCGATGCCGATGTGCTTAAAAATGGCACAGTGTTAACTGTTGTATCTCGAAACAAAGACAATACGACCAAATATACAATCACCGTTTCAGAAGAAGGTCTCGACAATAATGCATTGTTAACTTCAACAAAATATCAAATTTCTGTTACTGGTTCAACAGGAACCATTAAAGGGTTTGAAGCAGGAACGAAAATGATTGATGTGTTTAATAATGTTACACCTCCTGCAAATGCATCTCTTTTTGGTGCATTTAACGCTGATGGCTCTTATGCTCCTTTTTCTCAGATGAAAAATGACTCTTCGTATGTTAAAATTATTGCTACTGATAAAATCTTCTTTGAAGTAATTGCTCAGGATGGTGAAACCAGAGTCGAATATCAGTTAATTCCAAATAGCAAAACTACCGATGCTTATGTGTTGTCAACTGTTTACGATGTTGACCAAACAGCGTTGAAAATTTCGCTAATACCCGATGGAATTAGTGTTGATGCATTGTATAATTTTCTTACTC
>CAZRXT010000440.1:0-1921 GCA_964604035.1 uncultured Prolixibacteraceae bacterium
CTTTACGACGTATTCAAAGAGCTAAACCTCGACCCACGTAGAGATACAAAACTCCACACATTTGTTATTGGAGCCGAACCGCACACCGAAGAACAACGCCGCCGTATCGAAGAGATGTTTGGGGTTAAAGCCTACAATTCATTCGGATTATCGGAAATGAACGGCCCTGGCGTAGCTTTCGAATGTACCTATCAGAACGGCTTGCACATTTGGGAAGATGCTTATATTGTTGAAATACTTGACCCTGAAACACTCGAACCTGTAAAAGACGGAGAAATCGGGGAACTTGTAATGACAACACTCGACCGCACAGCTATGCCTTTGATACGCTACCGCACACGCGACCTTACCCGTTTTCTGCCAGGCGAATGCTCTTGTGGGAGAACTCACCGCAGGCTTGACCGTATTGCCGGACGTAGCGACGATATGTTCATTGTAAAAGGGTGCAATATTTTCCCTATGCAAATTGAAGGTGTTTTGATGAAAATCCCAGAAGTTGGTTCAGACTATCTTATTACCATTGAAACAATTAACGACAACGACGAACTAATTGTGGAAGTTGAAGTAAAACGCGATTGGTTTTCGGGCGACATACAGAAGCTTGACAAAATAACAAGCTTGATTACTCACCAAATCAGGGATGAAGTCCTTGTTAAACCAATTATAAAATTAGTTGAACCCGGTTCTCTCCCTCAGTCTGAAGGAAAAGCCGTTAGGGTAATCGACAAAAGGAGAAAACAATAAAAACCGTTGAGTTATGTCAATTCAGATTTCAGTCTTTTTAGAAAATAAAATAGGGCATTTGCAACGAATTACAAGTGTCCTCAGAGAAGCAGATGTTAATATTAGGGCAATGACCCTATCGCATTCAAGTCAGGGCTGGGGAATACTCAACCTAATTGTCAGTAATCCCGAATCGGCTTACAACACACTGATCAACAATAAAATTTCAGCATCAAAACGCGAAATAGCTGTTATTGAAATGGAAGACCACCCCGGTGGCCTCGACAATCTTTTGCAGGTTGTTGCCGAAGCTGGAATAAACTTCACAAATGCCTATGGCCGGATCATTGAGCCAGGCAAAAACGCGTATCTGGTAATCGATGTTGAAGACGATATCAACAACAGCATCGAAAAACTTACAAAAGCTGGCTTGCACATCATTTCCGATAATGATGTGTATGGCAATGAGTATCATTAATAAAGAATTTGTCTAAAATAAATCTGTTTTTCACTAATCTAAAAATGAAACTTTATGTTGGGAATTAATGATCCTTGGATACTATTAGTGTATCTATTGTGCATTTTAAGTGCAGTTGCATGTGTTGTTTATGGTCTAGTCAATTGGAATAAAGGGGCAGAAAATGAACCTGCCGAAATGAAAGAAGAGATCAAGTGGGAAAAAGAAGAAACTCAAATTGAAGAAAACTTATAGGAGGGAAAAGAAATGTTAGGAAGTACAATCGCACTTTTAGTATACCTTTTTATCATCACCTATTTGGGATATTTGGGTTACAAACACACAAAAACATCTGCTGATTATTTAGTTGGAGGCCGTCAAATCCATCCACTAATTATGGCACTTTCTTATGGATCAACATTCATCAGCACCTCTGCAATTGTTGGTTTTGGTGGAGCTGCCGGAACTCTCGGCATGGGGCTGCTGTGGCTTACATTCCTCAACATATTTGTTGGAATTTTTGTTGCATTTGTGATTTTTGGAAAACGTACCCGCAAAATGGGTCACAATATTGATGCCCACACTTTTCCTGAACTGCTTGGAAACAGGTTCAAATCTAAATTCATACAAGGATTTGCCGGCATAATAATCTTTCTATTTATGCCAATTTATGCCGCCGCAGTATTAAAAGGCGGTGCCGATTTCATTCAAACACACTTTGGAATTGCCTACGAAGTTTCG
>CAZRXT010000441.1:0-1894 GCA_964604035.1 uncultured Prolixibacteraceae bacterium
GAATCCACCATACAGCATACGAGATGAATTTAAAACCACGGGTTTCGTCGAATTTTTCAGCTGCTTTTATCAAACCTAAATTGCCTTCGTTAATAAGGTCGGGTAGGCTTAAGCCTTGGTTTTGATACTGTTTAGCAACTGATACTACGAAACGTAGGTTTGCCCTTGTCAGCTTTTCAAGTGCGGCATGATCGCCTTTCTTGATTCGCTGGGCCAACTCTACTTCTTCTTCAACGGTAATTAATTCTTCTTTACCAATTTCCTGCAAGTACTTGTCTAACGACGCACTTTCCCGATTAGTAATAGATTTTGTAATCTTTAATTGTCTCATGAGCTCTCCTTGAAAAATCGCGCAAATATATAACTTTCAACTTTCTTTATCAAATCTTATATTAGTATAGACAAAGAGAGCTCTGCTTTTGTTTATTCAATTCCAAAAACATAATATGCCCTCTCTCCATTTGGGTAAATACCCTCAATTAATACTCCTCCGTGCGATTGGTTGATCACCCGATTGAAATCTTCTACACTATTTACTGGGTTCTTATTAACAGACACAATTACAAATCCTTCACGGATTCCGGCTTTCTTTAATTTGCCGTCTTCAAGATTTTTGATTCTTAAACCATTGGCGATATTTAGTCTGTCCTTTGTATCTTCATCTAACTTAGCAAGTTCGGCTCCCATAACCGTTCCGCTTGCCTTTACTATTCCTGTTCCACCGCTCGTATTACGTAAGGTGACATCAAAAAGTTTCTCTTTGTTGTCTCTTTTTATTAAAACTTTTACTGAGTCACCCGGACGGTGCTTGCCAATTTGCTCTTGTAGTTCACTTGAAGTGTTAACTTGAAGGCCGTTAATTGCAATTATCACATCATCTTTTTTTATTCCAGCGGCAAATGCTGCACCATTTTCTTCTGTTGATGCAATGTAAATACCTTCAATTTTATCGAGGTTAAATTTTTTAGCAATTTCAGTATCTACATTTTGAATTTTTACACCAAGAATAGCCCTTTGAACATCACCATATCGTTTAAGGTCATCAACAACTTTTTGAACAATACTAACAGGTACTGCAAAAGAATATCCACTATATGAGCCTGTTCTTGAGGCTATTGCTGTGTTGATGCCTACAAGTTCGCCACTTACATTAACAAGAGCTCCACCACTGTTCCCCGGGTTTACTGCGGCATCAGTCTGTATAAATGACTCAATTGGTAATTGCGAGCCCGAAATTATGCCAATGCCACGGCTTTTGGCACTTACAATACCCGCTGTTACTGTCGATGTTAAGTTGAACGGATTACCAACAGCCAAGACCCACTCGCCAAGTTTTAAATTGTCGGAATTTCCCCAGCGTATTGAAGGTAGATTGGTTTCGTCAATTTTCAAAAGAGCAATATCAGTCGATGGGTCTGTGCCAATTAGCTTGGCTTCAAACTCTCGGTTGTCGTAAAGTTTGATTTTTATTTGATCCGAATTTTCGATCACATGGTTATTTGTAACAATGTAGCCATCATCCGAAATAATTACACCTGACCCCGTAGCTTGTTGCATTTGTGGCTGTTCGTAATAATTCCGGTCTCCAAAAAAGAAATCAAAAAAAGGATTTCCGCTAGAGTAAGCGCCACTGCTCTTGTATTGCGTTTGAATATTAACTACTGCTTTAACTGAGTTTTCGGCCGCATAAGTTAGATCAACGGCACCTCCTTGAGATGAAAAACTTGCAAATTGAACAGGTTTTGTTTCGGTTACTGTCACAATTTGAGGTTTTTGTACATAGTTCGAATAGATAACTACGGCAGTGAAGCCGCCAACAATTGCAAATAAAACTGCAAAAATTACATTTTGAATTCTCTTCATAGCTTCTATTTTTTTAAAGTTTTTATCTTTG
>CAZRXT010000442.1:0-1892 GCA_964604035.1 uncultured Prolixibacteraceae bacterium
AAAGAGTAACCCATTTATACAATGGACCTAACCCTGCTACCGTACAATTAAATTGTATGGCTTAAATGATGAAATATTTTTTTGTAGAATACTCTGATTGATTGAGTGTAACATTACATCAAATTTCAATTCAGACTAAAGATATTCTGTATAATAAATATCCATGCGTTAAACATGTGCGGTAGCAGGAATTAGGAAAAGTAAGTTGAGGGTGGTTGTATTTACGGAATTGCTACAATTTTTTTTCGGTTACTAAATAATACGTTCCATATACTCATTAATCAATATTTATTATGAAGAGCAAGAGTGAGTTATCGACTAAACAACGAGCAGAAATAATAGCTGTTTTGAAAGCCCGTTTCGAAAAAAACCTTAATCGGCACAATGGTATTGAATGGACAAAGCTCCAGGCAGCACTCGAAGCTAACGTTGAAAAGCTTTGGTCGCTTAATGAGATGGAGATAACCGGCGGAGAACCTGATGTTGTTGGATTTGATAAAAATTTGGGTGAGTATATTTTTTTCGATTGTTCGCCCGAAACACCTAAAGGTCGGAGAAGTGTTTGTTACGATCGAGAGGGGTTGGAATCGAGGAAGGAACATAAGCCTGAAAACAATGCCGTAGATATGGCGGCTGCGATGGGTGTTGAGATTTTGTCGGAAGATGAATATAGGCAGTTGCAGAAGCTTGGCAAATTTGATACAAAAACATCGAGTTGGATTAAAACACCTGCTGAAATCAGGGAACTTGGCGGTGCACTATTTTGCGATTGTCGTTACAATAATGTGTTTACGTATCACAATGGTGCCGAGTCGTACTATGGAGTAAGAGGGTTTCGCGCTTCGTTGAGGATTTGAATTTTGCTTAAACGCCACCGCTCTTGGTTGTTGTTTCGATGATAGATTTTAATTATCGAAAATTGGCGCAACTTTTTGATCCTTTTTTCATCTAACCCTCATTAACCTTAAAATCAATTAAAATGAAAAAATTATTCAATATAATCTTGGTGGTACTTTTGGTGGTAGTGCTTTTTTCTGGCTGTGAAGAAGATGAAGATAGTATAGAAGTAAAAGCATGTTTTAATTATACAATTACTGAGGTTGCAGCTGGCGAAGTCCAGTTTGTTAACTGCTCGGAAAATGCGAAAAGCTATTTGTGGGATTTTGGCGACAGCACAACTTCGACCGAAAAAGAGCCAAAGCACATCTTTTCTGGTAACTTCCCATTTAATGTTTCGCTAATAGCCATTAACGGAAAAAACCGCGACACACTTTCCTTGATGGTTACTGATAATATTATGCTTTTTAAACCCAATATTTACATCTATCCAGCAACCACGACGAACCTTTGTTTGGAAGTTGCATTTCCTAAAGGTGGTTCAATTACCGAATCTATTCCTAAATACAATAGTGGTTGGTGTGTTAATGTCGATACTAATGGATTGATAAATAATGAGTTTAGTTATCTTTTTTATGAAAGCATTCAGCCCGATATTTTTCAATACCGCAAAGGATGGTGCATCGCAAAGCCCGATTTAAAAACATTTTTTGAGAAGAATATGGCATTGTATAAATTCTCGACAGCTGAAATTGCTGATTTTACCGACTTCTGGATTCCTAAGTTAACCGAGAGTGAATATTACATGGTTTATCCGCAAACAAATAGCATTATAGACGAAGTTGTTCAATTGAAATTTTCGATCAACCCCGAAAATATAAATCGTCTGTTTTATGCCATAGTTGGTAATACCGACTACTTCAAAATAGAAGAACCTACAATCGTTCAATTTAAACGCGACGGTTTTTATGTAATGGAATGGGGTGTAATTATCAAATAGATATATTTCTGCTTTCAGTATTCATATTCCGCCCTAATCTGCTATTTTTGAAAAC
>CAZRXT010000443.1:0-1888 GCA_964604035.1 uncultured Prolixibacteraceae bacterium
GTTTCAAGAAGCCGAGTTCCATTATATGTTTGAATTTTAAATACAGAATTCGACAAATCGGTAAAATTGACTTGTTCTGCCACACCTTTATTTTGCCCTTCTGAAGCTGAAGTTTCTCCCGCATTTTTCTTTGCCGATTGAGACGAACATGCTACCAGAAAAAGTGCTAGCATCAAAATAATTAGTATATTCCTCATTTCAATATCTTTACAGTAATTACAACATCGGTAAAGGGGCGATTGTTGGAATCGGTTTTAAGGGCTGCAATTTTATCAATCACATCAAAACCTTCAATAATTTCACCAAAAACAGTGTACTCTTTTTCAAGCTCAGGAGCACCGCCAATTGTTGTATAAGCTTCGCGCTGTTGGGGAGTAAACTCTAATTTTCCATCGGCCAAGGCATAATTTGCCTCAATTTCATCCTGAATTTCATCGGCCAGGGCTCTTGCTTCTTCCAACTTCTTTTCTTCTTTCAATTTCTTCAGAAGTTCCTTTTTTTCAGGAGGATATGCTTTTTCTAATATTTTCTTTCTAATCGGGCGGTTCACTGCAATTTCCATAGTATCGAGTTGCCCAATACGGTATTTTCTACCTTGAATGATGAAAAACTGCGAAATGTCGCTCTGCTTAAAGATATTAATTTCGTCGGGTTGACGAGGAGCACACAAAGCTCCCTTCTTACAAATATGATGAGCAATAATCTCATCGTCAACTGTTTTTGTTGGATCGCCGTAACCAATAAACTTTCCCGGAGGTGCATTTCTTGAATCTTTCGAACCACCCTGAATCATAAAACCATTGATAACCCGGTAAAACAACGTACCGTTAAAATGGCCACTTTTAGCCAATTCGATAAAGGCATCGCGATGGCGGGGCGTGTCGTCGTAAAGCATGAACTTCATGCTGCCAATGTTGGTAGAAATCAGTACTTCGTGAGTTTGTGAATAAGCTGCCGAAAAACCAAAGACAAAAAATAAAATCAACAAACACTTTCTAACCATCTCATTTTATGCTAATAACTACTTTCTATCACTGAATTTCTCGATTCGTTGGCATACAAGTTTAGAACTGATAACAGCCATTGGCAATCCTGCACCAGGAATTGTTGATGCGCCAACATAAAACACATTCTTAAACTTTTCATCGAAATTAGCAGGGCGAAATGCCCCTATCTGATTGAATTTATGCGACAAACCCAATCCACTTCCATTATACAGGTTAAATTGATCTTTCCAATCTTCGGGGGTATAAATGGTTTTTGAGATAATTTCGGGCTGAATATCGACCTCAATCCTTTTCGAAAAATCATCAATTATGCTGTCAACAATGGCATCTTTATCGCTCCAGTCGGGCTTGAATTGAAGATTTGGAACCGGACAAACAAAAAACAAACTTTCGCATCCTTCGGGCGCACAACCGGGGTTATGCTTCGAAACCACATTCACATAATAATAAGGTTTTTGCAACGAATCGGGGTTTTGCATCACATTATTGGCATACTCTTCGTAGTTCGAACCTAAGTAATAGTTGTGATGGTTAACCATTGGTAATTTGCATTTTACACCAACATAAAAGGTCAAATAACCCATCGTCCAATTCATCTTATCAAGCTTCTTAGGCGAAAACTTTTCTCTGTTGAAAACAGTACCCCTGAAGAGAGCGGCATCGGCATTAACCAGAAAAATATCCGCAGTCCACTTCTTTCCATCTTTGCCGACAAAACAACTTAAGGATTTTGCAGAATCTTCGTAACCAACAATTTCGGTGTTATAAGTAATCTTAACATTCTCTTTATCAAGCTCTGAAAGTAGCCCTTCGACAATTTTATACATTCCGCCTTCGACATTGTAATACCCATCGTGCTTGAACTCAGTATACGACAAGAG
>CAZRXT010000444.1:0-1887 GCA_964604035.1 uncultured Prolixibacteraceae bacterium
TCAAGTACTTTAAATGCCTTATTGCTTTTGCGGGCAAGACTTTGAATTGTTTCTTCGCTCACCAGTTTGTTAATTGAATCGCGAATTGGGCCATACTGGTCGTGCAGTGGGCAAGGATTCTCGCTGTTGCAATGCTTCATTCCAAAGCCACAGCCATTAAGAATGTAACCTCCTTCGGTAGCAATAATGAGTTCTTTCAAGGGAAGTTCAGGCTTGGTTTCGTCGAATAGGAATCCGCCACCCTTGCCTTTTATCGAATTTACAAAGCCTAGTCGAACCATTCGTTGCAGTATCTTCGCAACATAAGCTTGTGGCGCATCTATCTCTTTAGAAATCTCTTCTATGCCTGGCCTCATTTGGTTGTCGTTTTGATATTTAATGTAGACTAGACTTCGTAATGCGTATTCGGTTTCTTTGTTGAACATGATGTTTCCAATTTTGAACACTAAGGCACTAAGGCTCAAAGTAATTGTTTTTAAAGTTTTATGACAATTGTAAATGGTTGAAAGCGATAGAAAGCGATTGACTTCTATTATTTTCCCTTTTCTAACTCTGTGTTCATCTCTGTTTTCTCTGTGGTTTCTAAATCCAAAGTTAAAACATTTTCCCTTAAAATAACTAGAAGACCTTTTTGTCTTTTAGTAAATAATTCGTACCTTTGTGTCCTAATTTATTAACTAGAGATGATTATGGCAACAGATGCATTGAAAAACAAAAAGATAGGCGAAATAGTGGCTGACGATTATCGTGCTGCTAAAATCTTTAAAGATGCCGGGATAGATTTTTGTTGTGGGGGAAATAAATCGGTGGAAGTGGCCTGCAACGAAAAAAATATCGATCAGCAGAAGTTATTGTCCGAAATTGAACTTCTTGCATTGAGTTCTCCCGATTCACATCACGACTTCAAAAATTGGGACATCTCATTCTTGGCCGATTTCATTGTGAATACACATCATAAATATGTAATGAAATCGTTGCCCGATTTGGTGTTTTATACTCAGAAAATTGCAGATGTTCACGGCAATAATCATCCTGAATTGAAGGAAGTTGCTTCGCTGTTTTCAGAAATAAACCGTGAATTGTTGCAACATCTTAAACAAGAAGAAGAGGTGCTTTTTCCTGCCATTAAAGAAGTTATTAAGAACAATACTCCAGGGGCAAAAACCACCATTAAGGTTGAGATTTCGCGCATGAACGGCGAACACGAATTTGCAGGTGGAGCAATGGATAAAATCAACGAAATTACTAAGGGATATGCTGTTCCTTCTGATGGGTGTAATACTTATCGCTTGGCATTTAAACTACTCGAAGATTTTGAGAACGATTTACATACACATGTTCATCTCGAGAATAATATATTGTTTCCAAAGGCATTAACTCTTGCAAATCAATAAGAAAATGAATACAGCGACACAAAATTTGGAACACGATCATGTGTTCATTCTTAAGCTTACTGATGTAATGCTTGCCATGGTTGAACAGGAAATTAAGAACAGTGATGATTTTGACTTGGTAGTAAGCCTTATACGCAAATTTGCCGACGGGGTACATCATGCCAAAGAAGAAGATTTGTTGTTTCCGCTTATGGGCGAAAAGGGTTTCTCGGCCGAGCAAGGTCCGGTGGCCGTAATGTTGCACGAGCACGTGCAGGGGCGTAATTTTGTAAAAGGCATGATCGAAGGTATTACCGCCTTTCGTTCAGGAAACGACGAAGCGCTTCAATCAATTTATGAAAATATGGCAGGCTATGCTAATCTGCTTCAAAATCACATCAGTAAAGAGAACAATATTCTGTTTCGTATGGCCGATCAAGCTTTCAACGATGGCGAACAGCAGTATCTTCTAAGCCAGTTTGCCCAAATTGAAGCCAATGCCGATTCTGAATTC
>CAZRXT010000445.1:0-1873 GCA_964604035.1 uncultured Prolixibacteraceae bacterium
TTTTTTATAAATGTTTATTTCGATGATTGAAGTACGGAATGTAGTTTAAAAATTTTGTGTTAGTATATATTGAAAATTTGATGAGTATAAACTTCGTACAAATGGGAAAAACCGTTATATTTAACATCGAAAGAAAGTTTTAATAATATTGTCAAACTAAAAAAAAATTTACAATTATGAAGAAATCCTTGTTTATTGCAATGTTTGGTATGCTATTTTTAGTTGCTTGTAGTAACAACAAAAACAAACCAGCAGAAGCAGTTGAAGAAGAAACTGCTATTGAACAAGTTCAAGAAGAGGCTAATGAAGTAATTGAAGAAGCTGTAGAAGAAGTTGTTGATTCTGCTGCTGTTGAAACAGAAGAAGTTGCTCAGTAAGTAAGATTAAATAATAAAAAAAGAGGTTTTTAAAAAACCTCTTTTTTTATTAAATCTTATTTTAGAAATTCTAAAGTATCCTTTGCTATCATAAGCTCTTCATCTGTAGGCACAACCAATATTTTCACTTTAGATTTTTCAGAACTTATCACAGCCTCAATTCCAAATAAACCAAGGTTTCTAATTTCGTCCATTTCAAATCCCATCCAATCAAGATCTTCGCAAATTCCCTTTCTAGTAAAATCTGAATTTTCACCAACACCACCAGTGAATATTAGGATATCGCATCCATTCATTGCTGCGGTATATGCACCAATGTATTTTTTCACCCTATAACAAAACATTTTAATAGCCAATTGCGATAACTCATCGCCTGCTGTTGCTGCCTTGTTAATATCTCTAAAATCGGAAGAAATACCAGAAAGCCCAAGCATTCCACTGTGTTTATTAAACAAAGTAGAAGTTGCCTCGACCCCAAGATTCTCTTTTTCCATTAAGTATGTTACAACACCAATATCAAGATCTCCGGCACGAGTTCCCATAATTAATCCTTCAATTGGTGTAAAACCCATCGAAGTATCAACAGAAATACCTTTATCAATGGCCGAAATTGAAGCTCCATTTCCTAAATGGCAAGTAATTATTTTTTGAGATTTATAGTCTACATTTAAGATTTCGCAAGCCCTCAAACTCACGTATCTATGGCTAGTTCCATGAAAACCGTACCTTCTTATAGCGTATTTTTGGTATAAGCTATAAGGTATTGCATACATGTATGCATGTTTTGGCATTGTTTGATGAAATGCAGTATCAAAAACACCAACTTGAACTGTGTCGGGCACTAATTCAGTAATTGCCTCAATTCCTTTAAGGTTAGGAGGGTTATGCAAAGGAGCTAAATCGATGCATTTCTCAAGAGCAGCAATTACCTCGTTGGTAATCAACACACTTGAATTAAACATTTCGCCTCCATGAACAACCCTGTGCCCTACTGCCGAAATCTCGGATAAACTGGAAAGGCATCCATGTTTTTTGCTCGATAAAACACCGAGAACATACTCAATACCAATTTTGTGATCAAGGATTTCGCCTTCGAATACAACCTGTTCGCCATTTTCTTTTGTCAATTTCAAACAGGAACCATTTAACCCTATTTTTTCAACAAGTCCTTTTGCTAAAACTGTTTGATCAGACATTTCAAACAGTTGGAATTTTATAGATGAACTTCCACAATTCAGAACCAATATTTTCATGCGTATATATCTATTTTATGTTACTGTTTATCTGTTGGATCGAAAACCGTTTCTTCGAACTTCTATGCCTCCACTTATGGAATTAACTCCATTGCATTTCGTTGAACTCCGCTTCGCTAAGATTATACATATCCTTGTTGTGGCAGATATCTGCCATGCTCGTTTCATCCGTATATATCTTTATTAAGTTTGATGAATCTAACTAAATAATTTTCACTTGAATAAACGTGAGAACTGAAAGAA
>CAZRXT010000446.1:0-1871 GCA_964604035.1 uncultured Prolixibacteraceae bacterium
TTATTTTTGTTTGCAAAATTTAGAATACGTTCTTTCATCGATAAAACCGGGAAATGATAAACTTTCACTTGCAAAACTAATATAAAGCATCACATTTTTTTTGAAAAAAGGGGAAGAAATTATCCCTTCACATAAATCGGAACACTCATATAGTTCAAAGAAACCGACTGATACACAAAAAATGTAGTCGAGAAATGGAAAATGGAAACCATCTAAAATCTCTTCGATGAAAAAGCCCTATTTTCAAGAGAATTAAACTTTTGATACCCGATCAACTGGTCATAACGATCTATCGTTTTTCCATAGTAGACAAAAATCTGGTAATCGTTTTCGGTTTCATGATGACTGCCCTCGAAAGTGTAAGTTTTGATTTTATTGTCAGCAAAATCTTTCCATGCATAGGTGTAATTGTAATACCCCTGCTTCAAAAGTAGCGTAAGTTCATATTGATGCCTCTCCATGCTCCACTTCATCTCGTTCTGCTTTGCACATTGCCAGTTCGATAGTTCACCAAACACATATACACCCCCTCCCATCAACACATTATCCATTGGCAAGGTGAAATGAACAAACATATAATCGGCCTCAACCTCAGGTACATCCGAATTATGAAGTTCGACATGAAAGCGGCCGTTCAAATCGTCATCAAACATATACCTTTCCTGAACCCTGAGTTTGTCAGTTTTCAATGTCACATGATACAGTGGCTTATGATAGGTTATTGAATTAACTCCTACTCCAGTGAATTTATAATTACGAAACTCAAAACTTCGAAACTCATTCTCACCACTAAAACTGTTTCCTTCGTTATAATCGTATTCAAGCAATTTGTCGTCCGAGAACATAGGTTTCAAACCAGTTAGTGCATTGTCAGACCTTCCGTTCTGAGTTACAACAACTTTAATGTCGCTTCTCGGATTTTGAATTGGGAAATTGCTGTGATCTACAATAAAGTCAACTTCCTGACTCTCGGCATCGACAGGATCAAACGTCGCATTCCTGATTCGGGCATCAATTTTCACTAACGGGTCTACCACATAAAACCTCCTTGTAATAATTGGTGTCTCTGGGGAATTCTTATCGAAAACAACTAACGCATAATTGCCCGAATACTTAAATTGAACATCTTCGTTAGGCATTTTCAGAAAGTAATTCACATACTTAACCATCGGAATCACAGAGAATTCAAAATCGTTAAGTGGAAATTCTATAAACGAATCGAGGTACTCTTGTTGTGGCAGTTGAGAAATTCTCCAATTCCTATCGCAATGATAAAGTGTATAGTAGTAATCTTTCACTTCGGCCGACAAATCGTCGAAAGAAAATGCCAAAGCCTGATCGCTGTTCAATAAAACCACGGGGTTTGAAAGATCCCAACCTTCGCGGAAAAGCTGAACTGTTTTAATGTTGTCGGAGTATACATTATTTTCGATAATCTCGGGCAAATTTATTGAGTAACAAACCGATCTAAGGCATAAAAACAGAAAGAGGATATAAAGTTGCTTAATATTCATGACACAAATTTTTCACACAAAATTAATATTTCACTGCACTAGTATGAACCATGGTTCGCAATTATATTATAACGAACTTAAAATGAAAAAATTATATCACACAATAAAAGGCTAACGAATGAAAAAGGAAAAATGTTAAAATCATTAGAACCAAAAATATCAATCTTTTAGTGTTCTTTCTCTTTTTTTTAAATCCCTTCCCAAATTTTTGACCTTATTCTATGATTGGTAAAAAAGTATAGACAAAAAAATATGCTGAAATATTTACCTTTGTGACTCTAAATTCATAATCACACATTCAGCGATGTCGAAAACAATAAAAATCAAAAAAGGATTAGATATCAAATTGAAAGGAAT
>CAZRXT010000447.1:0-1859 GCA_964604035.1 uncultured Prolixibacteraceae bacterium
CACTCCGTTTATCGAAGCGGCAACGTGTAAAGTACATTTGGCTACCATCGGCCGAGAGCGTTGAAGCTCCTTCGTCGAAAGGTGTGTTAATGAGAAATTCGTCTTCTATCTTAATTGGTTTATCCCACTTTTGTTTTTGTATGTCGAAGAAAGTTTTGTACAAGTCGCCGTTACGTTGACCAGTAATGGCACTTTTCTTTTTGCCAGTCGAGCCGTCGCGCATTGATGAAAATATGAGACTATTATCTAATCCCGCAACATAAACAGGCGAATAATCTGAGTTTCGGGCGTTCAACGCTTTTTCGGGCGTTACCTGAAACCTTGTTGGTTTAGCTTCGCATTCCTGAACAAATTTGCACGATGCGATTCCATTCAGAGCTTCTTTATCATTTGGAATAGAATCGAGGTGTTGATTGTAAAATTTGATTGCTTCGTCGTATTTACCATTGAACCTTAACGAATGGGCATACTTCAAAACAAGAGAGCTATCGGGGTAATTTTTATTCAGAAGGTTTTTGAAACGGGTTTCGGCTTTCTTGTAATCGTCGATATGCCAATACGATTCTGCTATTTTGTGCTCCATCTCGATCCTCAACTTTGGATCTTTTTCTTTGCGCATAGCTTCCTGCAGTTCGCGAGTAGCTTTGTAATACTCACCTACGTTGTACGTTTTGGTGGCACTGTTGTAAGTTGCCGAACAGCCAGATAAGATTATCAGGATCAATAAAATACTAAATATGCTGATATAGGAAAACTTCATATACAAATTTTAAAAAACGGAATAAAAGTAAAGATTTTCAGTGAAAAAACCCCTTGCTATGTTTCGAGGCTCTTTAATTAACGGAAGAAAAGGTTTTTAGGTATGTTGTGATAAATAAAAACTCCCGAAAATCGAAGAAATCCGGGAGCTTTTTAACTTAAATGTATGAACTAAACCTATTGTCTGAAAAGTGATTATTTCTTGCTGCTCAATGTAAAAATCGATGTTGCCAACCCATTCGATTTTGCTTTTAGTGAGATGGTTCCTTCTTCCGAAGTTGATTGAACAATTACTTGCGCCTTGCCACTGAAAAGGCTTCGTTTGTATTGTGGTTCAGGCAGAATGAGTTGAACTACACCCGGATCGGTATTTGGGTTCGACCATGTTTGTTCCAGAAAGTATGGAGTTGCCACAAAAGCCAGTACATTTTTTCCTGTTTTCAGAATTGATGTTTCTGGTTCAAATGTATAGCGGTCGGTTTTCTGGTTCAAGTTCTCGCCAATCAGTTTTCCGTTGAGGTAAACGCTTTGGTTTTGCCCTATTGTGCGCAGGTAGAGCATTACTTTTCCCTTATCGAAACCCTCGGGCAATGTAAATGTTGCGCGATAAAGAATTGCCTTAGCCTCTTTTGTGTTGAAAGAGAAGGCTTTCTGCCAGTCGGAGTCGTTATAATCGAAAGCAACTTCGGGGCGATTGGTCATTCCGTCAACAACTTTCATCTTCATATCGTTGAGTATCATTGGCTGAACCAATTCAACGTATTTGTCGGCTTCGAGGCAGGTTGGATCACCATTTCCAACGCCAATAATTTTGCCCGGACCTTCAATTTCAAACTCAACAAGATTTTCGGCAGTAGGCACTTCGCGCCCTTTTTTGTCGGTTGTGGCAACAGTTATGACCGAAAGGTCTCGGCCATCGGCTTTCAGGTTTTGCTTGTGGGCTGTAAGGGTCAGAGTTGCCGATGCATCGGTAGTTTCAACTGTTTCGGTCAATGTTTTCACCCCGTTTTTATATCCAACAGCTTTTAACGAACCTGCTTTATAGGCAACTTCCCATTCGAGGTGAGAATCTTTCTTCATCGTTTTTCTACCTTGGCTTT
>CAZRXT010000448.1:0-1853 GCA_964604035.1 uncultured Prolixibacteraceae bacterium
AGAAACAATTACATGTATATTAAATTATTATAACAAGGAATCGAGCACAGCTTACGACTACATCAAGGATATCTATAAAACCAGCGAGATACATGAGAGGTGGCATAGATATCCAAAAGAGTTTTATATACAACAGGCAAACAATAATTTAAATAAATATACGAATGAAACGAACGAAGCCAAGTTGCTACGGGAAATGTCAAGATTGCTTCTTCTATTTTATAGATGGCTGTGTGGCACTGAGCGGTGAAGATTGTTTTTTGGAGATAAACCAAAAGAAAGCAGAATTAATTCTAAATAACCGCAACAGATTTAGCATATCATCGGAAGCTGCAATTTCTCTTGCCGAGAAATTCCCGCGGGTTCACAAAGTCAAAGAAATGGCTTAATCTTTCTGTCGAAACAGATGGATAAAGCCTTCTTGATTTCGCTCTTTACCATCACGACCAACGGCTCGGGCAACAACATAATACACTCCAGGCGAAGCCATTTTCCCTCCAATTCGACCATCCCAAACCGAATGCTCAACAGTATAATCACTCGAACGAATATTGCTATAGCTCCAGGAGTGAACTAAACCACCCCATCGGTTAAATATCTTTATTGTCATACTTTGAAGCGATTGCGATCTGACAACATAGTTATCGTTAACCCCGTCACCATTAGGCGTAAAAACATTCGGCAAAACAACTAACGATGTATCGACATTAATAAAAACACCAGGTTCCATATATAATGTATCGTAACAATTACCTGTCGTCTCATTAACATGTACTGTTACAAGCCGAACTTGATACTTACCAGTACGCTCATACTCATAAACAGGAGCATCATCTGTAAGAACAAAATCAACACTATCAACAACTGCTCCTTCTTTGTTTTCTATAGCTTGCTCAATTTCTTTTGTTATAATATCAGTATCTTTATAAAAAAACCAATAAACAGAATCGTAATTAATTGAACTATTAGTAAATGTAACCTTCAACACAGCTTCGCCTTCCATTGGGCTTGCAGTAAAGTCGGCTTTAGGAACTTTAGATTCATAATCGACAGTACGTTCACCGGTGCATTTAAACTCATCGGTAATCACCAACTTATACTCGACTGGGGGATTACTTGCAATAGGAGGAGCTATATAAGGAGACAGTATTGATGAAACCACCTCATCACCATTGTACCACAACAATTTGTCTTTAATTTCAGAATTTCTTAGATTATAACGTTCATTTGTATTGATATCGAAGTAATACAAAGAAGCTTTTTCGTAAGCAGCCCAAATTTGAAAACCTGCACAAGTTGATGATGAATCGGGTATTTCGGCCTGAGTTACTTTAATCCAATTATTAAAAACCCAAGCCTTAAAAGTAGCCTCTACACTTCCTCCATTTACAGTTACACTATAAAGTCCATCACCAAGATTCTTAATTGTAGAACTCAGAGAATCAGAATAAACAACGCCATTAAAAGGCTGAAAACTTCCAGATATTGTATCATATAATTTCCACGTAAAAGTTGAATTCTCCCCAGTAGGAGCATTTGCAGTTAACGATCCTTTTTGCGCAAACTCATCGTCAACACAGAAAATATAAACAGAATCTTCAGCCCCCAAAGGATAATTTGTTTCAGTAAACTTATCGGCATCGGGCGAAGTAATTTGAGCGTTGGCAACTCCCATTAAGCAAAAGAAAACCAACAGAGTCAAAAAGAATTTTACGAAGTTCAACCGGATCATATTGTGAATTTTATTCAAATCAATAAACTAAAATAGTGCAAAAAAATTGCATTGCACAGCTTCATTAATAACAATCAGATAGTTTTGCACAAAAATAAAATTTTAAAGCAGAATAGTCGGC
>CAZRXT010000449.1:0-1845 GCA_964604035.1 uncultured Prolixibacteraceae bacterium
AGCAAAGCACAAAAATGATTATCAATTGGGATAAGAAAACCTACAGCGACAAGATTGTACACATTCACGGAACCAACGACAACACTCTTCCTTTCAGAAATATAAAAGCTAACTACACCATTGACAAAGGTTCTCACATGATGGTTTTCACAAGAAGTGAAGAGATCAACGCCATTGTTAATCGAATTCTGAATTCAAAGTAATTTTAGCTTCTTCGCAAAATGGGCCAAAAACTGCCTTTCGCCTATATTTTTTGTCTGTAAATCGATATGCAATTCCTTTTTTGAGCCTTTCGCCGTTAGTTTGCACCATATTTATTTTCAATGACAATAATGAAGAAATCAAAAGTGTTGTTTGAAATTTTTCAATAGAGAATTGATAATGAGACAATATTTTTAGAAGACATTTCGTTATTCTAACAAACAACAAAAAAGTTCAAAAAATTTAATTTAGGCTAGGGGGATTTTCAAACCCAGCTTGTATTAGAGACAAAGACAGAAAAAATTTGAGTTCAGAAGCAACCCTCGGGCTACAAATCTTGTCTATAAAATAGCCATGAATTATTAAGAAAAACAATTTGCCATGAAACACTTACTTTTTACCCTATTACTTTTAACCTCGCTGGCTGGATTTAGCCAAAACTTTTACACATTCAGCGGTGTGATCAAAGATTCTGAAACTGGCAAGGCCCTTAACGGAATCGATGTTTACATTAGAGAAAAAACCACCGGAACAATCAGCAATTCATCGGGAGTATTTTTCATGTTTCTTTCTGCCGGACTATACGATATCGACGTAAAAGGAGAAGGATATGTAGCTGAAAATTTTTCGATAAACTTAAATGAAGATCGTCAGCTTGAAATTTTATTGAAACCAACAGATGACTCTAAGAAGAAAGCTTCGGGTTTGGCAAAAAAGAAACAAACCAATCATGATCGAGATATTGTTCAATCGACCAAAAGCATAGACCCATCATAGGTTTATTCCACAAATATTACCGAAGAAGTGATCACAAAATGGTCACTTTTTTTTTGCTTATACCCCACACAGTTCCTCAAATCGCTCACGGTTGATCGCAGAAAATCGACACTTCAGATTCTTTTATTTCTACAGACAATTAAAAACAAACAAATTTGAGACACAAACAATTAACTTTTGACTATGAAGAATCTATTGACACAATGCTCTTGCATCCACAGCATCGCTTTACTGTTAAGCCATGCACACAAACATCAAAAAGCTTAACAAATGTTTATCTTTAGCTCAAGAAAGGATAGACAACGCATGATACAATTTACAGATAAGCCCAAATCTCGAAAAAAACTGATCAAGCAATTATTTTTTTCAAGTTTGATATCGATAGCTATTGGTGCAATCTTCTTGCGAATTGGCACACAATCGTCACACATATCGCTTTCGAATTTTCTACTTAATACTGGCTACTCGTTGAACCTTGGCCTTGCACTTTTTGCAAACGGCCCACTATTCCGACTGGTTGAACGGGGCTGGATTTCGTGGGTCGAAAAACCGTACAAAAGCCTTCTGATTGCGCTTTCGTTCCACTTTACCTATTCAACCATTGTAATCTTTTTTTGCAAGTGGTTTTGGTTCATCCTCATCAGAGGTGAAAAAATGCAACATTTTCTCTCAGAAGACTGGCTTATTATCGTAGGTGAATATTTCATCTTTTTCCTGATTATGGCAATCATCTACGCACAATCTTTTTTCAAAGAGTGGAGAAATCAGGTTATTCAAAAAGAAAAACTTGCACAAGAAGCCATAACACTTCAGCTTCAAGTAATGCAAAATCAGGTAAACCCACATTTCCTGTTCAACTCGCTGAAT
>CAZRXT010000450.1:0-1844 GCA_964604035.1 uncultured Prolixibacteraceae bacterium
GATCTTGGAAATCCCGACAGAAGTTCCTGGGCAACTTCAACCCGTAATTATTTGAACGATCATTCAGAAGTGAATGTAATTATGTGGTCGTGGTGCGGTCAGGTTGGCTGGGCTTCAAAAGAAGAAATTGATTCGTACCTATCGCTGATGAATGCGTTGGAAACCGACTTTCCCAAAGTCACATTTGTTTATATGACAGGCCATTTGGATGGTTCGGGAAAAGATGGACAGTTGAATATACGAAACAACCAGATAAGGGAATACTGTAGAGCGAATAAGAAAGTGCTTTTCGATTTTGCCGATATTGAAAGCTACGACCCTGATGGTAAAATTAACTACATGGAAATGAATGCTAATGATAATTGCGACTACACCACTGCCACTGGCGAAAGCAAAAACTGGGCAACTATTTGGCAGGAATCTCACACCGAAAACACCGATTGGTATAATTGCGATGCTGCTCACAGTCAGGCGTTGAATGGAAACAGAAAAGCGTTTGCCGCATGGTGGTTGTTTGCCCGCCTTGCAGGTTGGAAAAATTCTGATTCGGGTTTATCGTCGGCAATAACTTCATCTCAGCAAATGAGGTGGTCTGTTGTGGGCGATTGCCTCAAGTTTGAGTTCGAAAAGGCGGCAAAACTCACAAAAATGGCCGTATATAATCTGCAAGGTGAGGAGTTGTATTCTGAAGAAATACAAAACTGTAGCTTTTCTAGCGATTCTTACTCATTGTTCCTGAGTAATTTGTCTGATTCTGAAAAAAGGAATATCATGTTTTTCAAAGTGGCAACTTCATTAGGTAACTATACTGGAAAATTTATGTTGAACCGTTAAACAAATTAGGATATGAGAGGCGATTATTTTCTTTTGAACAACACATTTATGCCTACTAATCAGTTTGATGATGAGTTGGAGTGTGGTACTGTGGTTTATGAAGTTTTGAGGGTTATTAATGGAGTCCCACTTTTCTTTGGCGATCATTTTCAGAGGTTGGAAAATTCGTGCATGCTAATTGAAGAAAACATTGACATAGAAGTTGGGGTTCTTTTCCAGAATTTGCTTGGTTTGGTAAAAAAGAATCAGATTACTGATGGTAACGTTATGGTCCGATTTGTTTTCAACAACAATAAACACAACGTAATTATCTATTTTATACCACATTCATATCCTTCTGAAAAGGAGTATAGCGAAGGTGTTAAGGTCGATTTCTTGAATGCTGAACGTAACAATCCGGAGGCAAAAATAGAACAGGGAATCAAAGAGTTGGCAAGTGGAATGCTGAAAGATACAGGTCTGTACGAAGTTTTTCTGGTCGATCGCGACGGTTTCGTGACCGAAGGAAGCCGTTCAAACTTTTTCCTGATAAAGGCCAATAAACTTTATTCAACACCACTTAATAAAGTGTTGAAGGGCATTACACTTTCAAAAGTCCTCGATTTGGCAAAGCATTATAAGAATGAGGTAGTGTTTGATATGATTGGGAAAGATGAGTTTGGCGATTACGAGTCGGCGTTTATTACCGGAACTTCGCCAAAAATATTGCCGGTTGCTCAGGTTGGTCAATATAAGTTCAATGTGAACCACCCAATTCTGCGCCGCTTGATGAAACACTACGACGAAATGATTGCTGCCGATATTGCCTTGAACAAAGAGTGATCAATTCACCGAATGGCGTTTACTGCTCCGAAGTGGTTGAATAAATGTTTTAATAATCAAACACTTTGAGGTTCCAATTAGGTGCCAAATGCGGATATTCTTTTGGGCATATTTTATTTTCCCATTTTAAGTCTATTTTTGCCTTCAAATCAAATAAATAAAAATGGGAAGAAGCCGTAGTAACCGTC
>CAZRXT010000451.1:0-1843 GCA_964604035.1 uncultured Prolixibacteraceae bacterium
CACACGTAACGGCCATGTAAAATAAGCCAGTGGTGAGCTTTGGGCACAAGGTTTTCAGGAATGTATTCCATAAGTTGCTGTTCGGTTTGAAGCGGGTTCTTTGCGCCCTCGGTCAAGCCAATGCGGGCGGCAACTCTGAACACATGTGTATCGACAGCCATTGCGGGTTTATCGAACACCACCGATGCAATAACATTGGCTGTTTTTCGGCCAACTCCCGGAAGTTTTTGCAACTCATCAACATCATCAGGAACAACTCCCCCGAATTGTGCGGTCAGCATTTTGGCCATACCCACCAGGTGTTTAGCCTTATTGTTTGGGTAAGAGCAACTTCTTATGTATTCAAAAACCTCTTCCACGCTCGACTCGGCCATCAGTTCTACGGTTGGAAATTTTTCGAATAGCGGAGGTGTTATCTGGTTAACACGCTTGTCGGTACACTGTGCCGAAAGTATTACAGCCACCAAAAGTTCGTACGGAGTATCATAATGTAGTTCAGTTTCGGCAACAGGCATATTTATTTCAAACCATGCAATTGCCTTTTCAAACCGCTCTTTTCTGTCCATAATCTATTCCTGAATTTCAATAAGAAGAACTGTTTGAGTCTCTTTTGTTATTTTGAAGCGGTCGTCGATACGCTTGCCAACTATCCATACAATTTTATCGTCGGAAGTAAGCACCCAAGTATTTTCTTTCTCGGGAATTGAGAATTTCTCATCGATGAAAAAATCGCTCAGCTTTTTGAAACCCGACATTCCCAGCGGCTTAAAGTATTCGCCTTGCTGCCATTTTCGAATCACAAGCGGGAAATTGACCTTCTCAAAATCGAACGCAGCAACACGAGGAGAGGTTGGTATCTTAAAATATGGAGTACGAGATTGAACCGAAATTTTCAGAGGAAGTGGTTCTGAAACATCATCCTGATCTTCATCAATATAAAACAATGTCCGATTAACTTCATCAATTTCAACAGGTGTTAAAATTAGCGTTTCGCGATCTACAATAAGCCGATGTGTGGGCGAAAAAAACTGTGTACCCGAAACATCTATCGAAAGTAAAAGGCTTTCAATTATTTCGGGGCTAAAATTATACGGCCGCAGCAGTTCGTAAAGGTAAATTGATATTGGTTTCAACTTTTCGAGTTCAGCCTTATTGATTTTCACCCAACCAGCCTCTGACGAAACTATTCGTTGCCGTTCATCTTCAACTTTGTTAAGGTAAACCTCTTCAGTCTGTTTCAGATACTCGATTGTGCGTTTCATATTATTACGGAACGCGGGGCTCAACTGGTCGAACAACGGTAAAATTTGATGGCGCACTTTGTTCCGTTTATAAATTAGTTCGTCGTTGCTGGAGTCGAAACGAAAAGAGAGTTCGTTTTCGGTAGCGTAAGCTTCAATCTGCTTTCGTGAAGCAAACAAAAGCGGACGGACAATCTTGCCTACTTTGGGTTTAATGCCCGACAAACCGCGGATTCCAGTCCCCCGGCTCAAATTCAGGAAGAAAGTTTCAAGCACATCGTCGAGGTGATGGCCAACAACGATATAATCGAAATGATTTTCAACCCTCAATTTTTCAAACCAATCGTACCTAAGCTTACGGGCAGCCATCTCAATAGAAATGCCTAGTTCTTCAGCAACATCTTTTGTGTCGAACGAAATATTAAAACACTTAACGCCTAGACCTTCGGCAAATTTTGACACAAATAATTCATCTCCATCAGATTCCTCATCGCGAAGGTTGAAGTTACAATGTGCAAGCGCAAAGTTACTGCCCAGCCGGTCGACCAAATGAGCAAGCACCACAGAATCTACACCTCCGCTTACGCCAAGCAACAACTTGT
>CAZRXT010000452.1:0-1835 GCA_964604035.1 uncultured Prolixibacteraceae bacterium
AAACCCCAATTACTTCTTTGCCTTGACGCAAAGAAGTAATCAAGAAAAGTCAAGGCTGTGCCCGCTTCGCACGAAAAACTAGCGCTCGATGGCTAAAATCTTTTAAACTCGCCTAACGGCTCAAACAGAAAAGATTTTTTAACGCCCTCTTTACTTGTTTTTCGGCTCACCGGCCAAGGCCAATCCTTTCAAATGCCAACAACTTATTCTTTTAGGTAAGAAAAAGAATATTCATTTAACTAAAATAACTAAAAGATGAACAGAAACATTTTAAAACGGATCATTGGAGGGCTGAGCTTTACTTCTGCCCTATTCGTTTTTCAGGCTTGCTATGGAACACCACAAGACCTGGGACTCGATTTATTGGTTGAAGGACAGGTCAAGTCAAGCGGTTCGAATCTTCCACTTGAAGGAATCAAAGTATCTGTAATCGAAAACGATCAATATGTTTTTACCGACGAAAAAGGCAAATTCGGCTTTTATGCCCCGGTGAGCGATAGCATTAATCTGGCTTTCGAAGTTGTCGACTCAACCCAAAACAGCCTCTACTTGAGCAAGGATACTGTTTTAGATGTTAAAGCAGATCGGGTTTATGTCGACATCAAACTAGATGAGAAATAGATGTTTTCGTTAAAAAAGAGCTTATTCCGAATTTTTAAAGAAACGGAAACGAACTTTCACGAGTTGAATTACCTTTTCTGGGAGTGCACAACCCGGTGCAACATGAACTGTCTGCATTGTGGCAGCGATTGTTCAAAAGAGAGCTCTCACCCCGACATGCCCCTCAACGATTTTTTATCGGCCCTCGATACAATTAAGGATCCTCCATCCGATTTTACGGTAGTGCTTACCGGTGGCGAACCCCTATTGCGCAACGACATTGAAACCTGCGGGATGGAAATCAGAAAACGGAAAATGCGATGGTCGATGGTTACAAACGGCTACCTGTACGATAACGAAAAACACATTTCGCTTCTCAATGCTGGAATGGGAGCCTTGACTATTAGCCTCGACGGGCTGGAAGATACGCACAACTGGCTGCGGAATTCCGACAAAAGTTTCGCCAGGGTCGATCAGGCTATCCAACTGGCTGCAAACGCTGCCCGGCTCAACTTCGATGTTGTAACATGCGTTAACCAACGAAACATTAACCAGCTTCCGTCAATTTCCGATTACCTGATCAGAAAAGGTGTCAAAGCATGGCGGCTGTTCACCATCATCCCAATTGGAAGGGCAAAAGATAACCCTGACCTGAACCTTACCGACCAGCAATTTAAACAACTGATGGATTTCATTTCCGAAACGAGGAAAAACAAAACTATTGATGTGAAATTCAGCTGCGAAGGGTATGTGGGAACGTACGAAACAAAAGTCCGCGACAGCTATTTCTTTTGCAGGGCAGGGATAAATATTGGTTCTGTGTTGATTGACGGCAGCATCTCGGCATGTCCAAACATCGACCGAAGTTTTACACAGGGAAATATTTACAACGACAACCTCTTTGAGGTCTGGAAAACTAAATTCGAGCCCTTCAGAAACCGGAAGTGGACAAAAATTGGCCAATGTGCAGACTGCTCCGATTATAACGATTGCCGGGGCAATGGTTTTCACAACTGGCATGGTGATAAACAGAACGTATTAGTATGCCATAATCAGAAAATCAAAAACGCAGAACACTTCGAATCAAAAGAACAATAACGATTGAAGAAAAACGCTGGCTGTTTACTTGTAGTGAATCACTTTCACAAGAGAATCGTAACTGTTGAAATAAAAAATACCATAATACCTTAAATTTATGCAATTTCTAATCCTGTCCTTTTAACTAAATCAATCAG
>CAZRXT010000453.1:0-1827 GCA_964604035.1 uncultured Prolixibacteraceae bacterium
TGCGGCCGGGTGATCTTCTCTCGTCCACGAGAGAAGCTTCCCGGTCTTACTAAGCTATTGTTTCGATTCCAGTTGCTTTTATTTGGAGGCCAGCTTAGAGCACCTAAGTTCCAAAATCTTTTTTATAACGTCTTTATAAAATTTTGTTTTACACTGTTGTTTAAAAATGTAAGTTAACTCCCCCAAAAGCAAGAATTCCGGGCATTGGGTACTTATAGTTGATGTAGTATTTTGCGTTTGTAAGATTCTCACCTTTCACAAAAACATCGACATACTTGTTAATTGAATAAGCAACCTTTGAATTCAATAAGGTATAACTATTAAACTCTTCGGTTGGAGTTGTTTGCGTATAAAGATTCTGAATATGTTGTGCCGAAATATTTACCGATAATTTATTCAACTTGTAAGTGCCGCTAACAAACAACTGTTGTTCGGGCGTGGCAACAATTGGCTTATCCATAGATATGTAACTGTAATTTACATTGAAACTAAGGTTTTTGATTGGTTTGAATGTTCCGGCAAACTCAACACCGAGGTTTGAGAACTCGCCAGTGTTAATGTTCTTATAATTTACTGTTTTAATAAGATTCTCACCATCAGCCTTAAAGACAGTCAATTCCAACGAAAGCTTATCGCTAAACAAATTCTGCATAACCCCAAGTTCGTAATTCATCATTCGTTCTGGCTTCAAATCAGCATTCGCAGGTTTCCAAAGATATAACTCTTTGATAGTTGGGCTGCGAAACCCTTTTGCAACCGAAGCTTTAACTGTAGTTGATGAAGTTGCATGGTAAGCCAATCCAACTGTTGGAACTGGTTCATTGCCATACACACTGTTGTGTTCAAGCCTGAAACCAGCATTCAAAATCAACTTCTGAAATAATTCTTGTTGAGCATACACGTAACCTGCAATCTCTGAAACAGTAGTATCGCCATAGATTGATGTTTCGCCTTCAGCAATACCTCCGTATTTTTTTAAATCGACACCAACAGTAATTGTGTTGCCTTTAAAAAAGTTGAAAGCTTGATACAGCACAATGCCATAGTTTTTATCTTTTGAATGAAACCCATCGGTAATATTATGCTCTCCAAAATTATAGAAGAACCTCATTGAACCACTTGTTTTTTCGAACTTATTGTCAAGAGCCACAGCTCCCATTCCACGGGTAATGTCAATTGTATAACCGGCATTAGCACCTTCGGCACCAGGATCGGTAGCATCGAAATTTGCCAAATTAAAATCGGCATTAATTTTAAGATGATTACTAATGTCATATCCCAGACTCAGGTAACCATTGTTTAAAGCAAAGTCGGATGAGTCGCGGTGCCCATCGGTTTGGTCGTGGTTAAACGAAGCAAAAACATTGAATTTATCTTTTTTGAATCCACCGTTAACCATGTATTTCTGAGTCTTGAACGATCCGTACATCACTCGTGCATTGGACTTAAAGCCTTCTTGTTTTTGTTCTTTTGTAATAATGTTGATTACACCACCCATGGCATTTGTACCATAAAGCGTTGATGCTGGGCCTCGAATTACCTCAACTTTTTCAACATCGCAAGCTGAATATGCGTCGGGCAGAGGATGACCCATAATGCCCATAAACTGAGGATTTCCGTTAAGCAATACCAAAACTTGCGTGTTTGGACTGCCTCCAATTCCACGAAGGCTGATTTGCCCCGCCGCACCAGTAGATACACCAAAGCCAGTTACGCCTCTTTCTGTAACGAAAAGCCCAGGAACTTGTTCGCTCAAAACTGGCAATAAAGCTGATTCTGAGCTATTTTCAATTTGTTCGTTTGAAACAACCGAAACCGTTAATGGCA
>CAZRXT010000454.1:0-1806 GCA_964604035.1 uncultured Prolixibacteraceae bacterium
AAAAGATGAGGACAAAAAATCGTTTTCTTGCCCTGCTGCGCGGCATTAATGTGGGCGGCAACAACATTATAAAAATGGCCGACCTAAAAGCTTGTTTCGAAACGATGGGCTTTGCCGATGTAAGTACCTACATACAAAGCGGTAACGTAATTTTTTCTTCGGAAGAGGTTGACACTATTGCATTGGAAGAACGAATTGAGAAAGTACTTTCAGAAACGTTCAGTTACAAATCGCGGGTGGTGGTGATTAGCCATCAGCAACTTAAAGCGGTTGTGGAGCAAACTCCAGAAGACTTTGGGAAATATCCCGAAACGCATAAGTATGATGTGGTTTTCCTAAAACAACCCCTTACTAGTGAAAATGCTTTTGCCCAGATTGTCGCTCGCAATGAAGTTGACTTTGTTTACACCCAGAACGGAGTGATCTACTTTTCGCGCACAATTTCCAACCTTAGCAAAAGCTATTTGAGCAAAATCATTGCATTACCCATTTACCAATTTATGACCATCAGAAACTGGAACACCACATCGAAGTTATTGGTGTTAATGGACAAGGACACTTGATCTTGTTTTGTTCAACAAATTATAGGTTGGCTCTTAAAAAAGATTTTCGGCAATTGATTTATTGTGGTTATACTTGTATAGGGTTTTAAAAATCGTTGGACAAAAATGCATCCTAATCTGATTCAGATATTTATAAAAAGTAAAAACAACCAGAGACTGCTCGGCGGTGTATTGGCCTTGTTGGTGCTTTCCTACTTTGCATTTTTCCACAAAAGTTCGATAGCGATTTTCCCAACGGATGAAAAGTTTGCCATTCAGTTTTATACCGATACAAACGACGGTGGCCATTCCGAAATTATCAGCAGCCAAATCACCGACTCAACCTTACAGGCCAGTTTCATCTTAAAACCAGGATTTGTAAGGCCATATATTGGGCTGTGGATTAAGCCTACAGATGGAAAGTTTATTGACCTAAGCCGCTTTAACACCGTGAAAATTACGGCCTCGGGCAAGAATCTGAGCAACATGAACATGTTTATTGTATCAGAAGGTTCGAGGGTGAAAAACAAGAAGGTTTATTCTGCGTCAAGTTTTGTAATCAACACTGAACGAAACGAATATACCATCAGCAAGAAGAGTTTCAAGATTCCCGATTGGTGGTACGATACCAACAATTTTTCGCCCACCGACAATATTCAACCTGAATGGGACAACGTAGCAGAAATAAGTTTTGCCACAGGGCTAACCCCCGAAGTTAATCAAGAGAGGCAACTTTCGATCAATTCGGTTTTGTTCATTCGCGACAACACCCGTGTAATTGTTGGCATGTTGTTGATTTTTATTGCTTTTGCACTTATTCTTTTCCTTGTTGAATATGTTAAAAAAACAATGAACAAGAAAGAGATCACCATCAACTACAAGCCTGTTGAAGTGGATGATAAGCCCAACAGCGCGAACAGTTTTCTCGATTACATCAACCAGAATTTCCATAACCCAGAACTCGGTCTCGAAGAGATTTCGCTTAAAACCGGAATTAGCCAGCGCAGGATTTCTGAAGGAATTTCGGCACAGTTCAACTGCAACGTAAAAACGTACATCAACAACATCCGCATCAAGGAAGCCCAACGTTTATTGAGGCAAAGCAAGCTTAGCATCAGTGAAATAGCCTACAAAGTTGGTTTTAGCAGTCCAAACCATTTCAACAGAGTTTTTAAAGCTTCTACCGGAGAAAACCCCACAGAATTCTCTCAAAAGAAAAGCAAATAGCCAAAGAAGTCAATCTGCTGACTATCAATTCTAAATT
>CAZRXT010000455.1:0-1803 GCA_964604035.1 uncultured Prolixibacteraceae bacterium
CGGTTTCGAAATTAAAAGCGACACCACTATTGGCTTGCGGAACCATATCGATATGAGCTTGAAGAACTATTGTCTTCCTGTTTTCATAGCCCGAGGTTGCAGGTTTTCGTATTATCACATTCCCGGCATCGTCGGTTAACGATTCGAGATTAAGATCTTCGCCTAACTTTTTGATGAAAGCAGCTGCTTTCTGCTCTTTTTTCGATGGACGAGGCAATTGTGTGAGAGCGTAAAAATTTTCCCAAATAGCTTTGGGTTCAAGGTTTCTAATTTCTTCACTCATGATTTTATGTTTAAATTTCGATGCAAGTTATAAAAAACTCTTCCAAAAGATTGGCCTCAACAGAGCAAAGTGAGTACCATCCTGTAAAATTAAAAAAGACAGCTTGCGGCTGTCTCTCGGGTTTACTATTTCAATTTTGAACAATTCCGAATAGCACCTGTAACGCTATCGAAGGAGAGTTGATAACTCCCATCGAGAAACATTTCGGGAACCGGGGCAATAACACCAAACTGAGCTACAGGCATTTTCCCTGTATAAAAAGTGTTTATTCCATCAGAAATTGAGAATGAAGAATTAACTGGAACCCTATAGAACAAAGCCTTATCGCCAACGTTTTCGTTTTCTGAATTTAACTTTTGAGCCGCCGAAAAAGCTTTCTGATCTTTAATCATTTCGATCATGATCGGTTTGCCCGAAATATCTGTCTTCGGAAGAATGCCCTTATCTTCGGAGAAACGGAAGAGAACTTCATTCTTTACATTTTCGTTGCCGGGAAAGAACACAAAAGTAAACTCATGCTCTGAACTAAAGCTCTTCCCAACAAAAAGCGACAAGTACTCTTTTTCATTTTTTTCAGCCTGACGAACAAATGCTTCAAATGCCTGACCATCTTCAGGTACAGCATCATTTTGTCCGAAAGAAAAGTAGGAAGATTTTTTCCTTAAACGAAAAAGATATTCAGCAGCCTCGCGGGCTTTTGTTTCTTCGCTCTTAACAACCATCCGTTCTTCACCTGTTGCGGTATTGATTTCCATATCGTAATAATCGTCAGCCGATTGATTTGGAAAAACAACAGAGGGAAGCTCGTTAGGTACAATATTATCGCTACCCAAAACGACTGGAAAACAAGTAGAAGACTGAGAATTAAGTCCAGAAAGTGAACCATCGGAAAGCAATGAAACCAGCGATCCGTTTAATCCTGAAGTTTTAAAGACAGCATCTGGATCGGCTTCACCAATTGGAGTTACGGCAATATCAACCACTTTCCAGTTTTCAGAAGGATTAGCTTTTACGTTCTGATATCCAAGATATTTTGCAGCATACTGGCAATAAGGTCCCGGTTTATAAGTTTCTTTTACTGCTTTCACCTTTACCTCAACGCCTGTGCGAGGCAACGAGTAGATAATGCCTTCGGGAACAACAACCACAGGTTGAGTCTCGTCGGTTTTCTTCTTATCGTCTTTTGGATTTGACGACCAAACAGACAACGAGCAACAGATAAATATGCTAATAATGAATAATTTAATCTTCATTTTGAATATATTTTGATTTCAGTTTTACAAATATAGAAAACACAACGCACCAAACAATAAAGGCTAGACACAAAGCAACATAAAAGCTTCGCCAAGGTTATCTACAATGTCGGATGCAATTAGCGAGATTTCACCTTTTTGATCAGAAGCAATATCTCCTGCCAAGCCATGAACATAAACCCCCAACAACGCCGCATCTTTCGAATTGTAGCCTTGAGCCAATAAACTTAAGATAATTCCGGTCAACACATCGCCACTTCCAGCGGT
>CAZRXT010000456.1:0-1797 GCA_964604035.1 uncultured Prolixibacteraceae bacterium
GGTCATGGCTGGATTCGCCGTCCAAACGATCAGCGGTTTAAATTCAGTATGTTCTTTCAGGATTATTTGCCTGGGCTGCCCGCTTATCAGATGCACCTTACTGGCCACTACATTACTGGTATCCCTTTTGGTTTGCCACGTAGCGAACGGTGGACTCAAACAGCAACAATGGAGTCGTATAAACGTGTCGATATCGGATTTGTACGATTGTTGGTTAGCGATGGCAAAAACCTCACGAAATTAAAGTTCTTAAACAAGTTTGAAGACTTGAGTGCAAGTATTGAGGTGCTGAACATGATCGACATTGAAAATGTTTCATCCTATACATTTATTGCCGATTTTGAAGGTAATTATCATGGCGTAGCCGATAAACTTACCGGAAGGATGTTCAACTTTAAAATTTCAGCAGCTTTTTAGTCTGCTCAGTTGACCCAAGCAAACTTTTCTTTTCGAGAATACGGAATCGCTAATGTTGAGATTTGTTAGTATTTCAGAATCTGATCGGACTCGATAACGAAACTTCCTTTCTGATTTTTTTGTGACAGCGCTACCATGCAACGGGCTATTTTTGTGCCGCTTACAGGTCTGAATTTCCGCAGTTTCCCAATCAGAATAGGAATAAAAAGTGTGTTTAGATAAAATGCAACTTTTTCACCAAAACGAAATTCATCTCTTTTCCCATAAATTAACGCTGGTCTCACTAAGTAAGTTGTTCCAAGCTCAAGTGCCTTAACGGCATCTTCCATTTGTCCTTTTGAACGGGAGTAGGAGATACCCGATTTTGAATCAGCTCCTTGTGCGCTAACTACAAAGAATGTGTTGATATTGTGCCGTTTGCAAAGTTTGGCTAACTCAACAACATATTCAAAATCAACTTTATGACGACCTTCTACACCAGCTTTCTTTTGCGTAGTACCCAAACAACAAAAGCATACGTCAATTTTTGCTTCGGGGTTAACATCCTGCAACGAATCAAAGTCGATCAGCTTTACTTCGAGTTTAGGATGCGAAACAGCAAGTTGGCGTCGTGAAAGGACAATAACTTTCTCGAATCGTTCGTCCGAGATTAATTCGTTGATCAGTTCTTTCCCTACCAGTCCGGTTGCACCGGCAACTAATGCTGTTTGCATCTTTATTTCGTGTTTATATTTTCTCTAATGTCGATTGTTTGACCCAACCACTGCTTCCGTCGGCAATTTTAATATTGCACCAGCCACTCAGCACTTCTTTGATTTCAACTTTTAACCCTTCGTGAATTACAAAGAGGTCGGTGCCACTTTCGTCGGGCGAAGATTTTACTGTAACAGTAGAGCTAAATATAACCGCGCCTTTTCGGTTCGATATCTTTGTTTTTTGAGTACTGCCAAATCCAAAGGAAAAAGCACAGAAAACGAAAAGTACAATAGCTGCAATAAAAGACGTTTTCTTCAGACTAACAGAGCTGGCAAAAATGTACCCTGCGGCAGCAATAAGCATGATAATGAAAAATATAAGGCTAATGCGGCCCCAGCCATCGGCCGAGTTCATGTTTATCAACGATTGCCACCATTTTGTAACAATGAAACGTGGCATCGGGCTAATCTTGTCTACAACAAACTGGTTCACCAAATCGAGGTTAAACTGGATGTCTTCGTCGTTTGGAGCAAGCAGTTTAGCACGTTCGTAGTTTAAAACCGATTTCGCGATTTCGTTGTTTTTATAATACGAATTTCCTAGGTTGAAATAAAGTTCTGACGATTCAAAGCCTTGTTTCAGAATACTTTCATACGTTTTTATTGCATTCGCAAAATCGTTTGC
>CAZRXT010000457.1:0-1781 GCA_964604035.1 uncultured Prolixibacteraceae bacterium
CAAAATGGAATTGTTAAAGGCCGGGTTCTTGATGCAACAACCAACGAGCCTTTGCCATTTGTTAACGTGGTGGTGGTTGGGACAACCATTGGATCGACAACCGATTTGGATGGAAATTTTCAGATTTTTGGCTTGCAACCTGGTTTTGTACGCCTTACAGCTTCTTTCATTGGTTACAATAACGGCATTTCGCCCGAAGTAGAAGTGAGCAATGCCAAAGTTGCAACAATTCAATTCACTCTCGAAAGTGCCGATACCGAACTTGGAGAAGTAACAGTAAAAGCTAATCAATATCGAAAAACAGAAGAAAGTCCGGTATCGCTCCGAAGCATCGGAACCGGCGAAATTGAAACAAACCCTGGCGCAAACCGCGACATTTCGAAGGTAATACAATCATTTCCTGGGGTAGCTTCAACACCTGCATTCCGCAACGATATCATCATTCGCGGTGGTGGTCCGTCGGAAAATGTTTTTTACCTCGATGGAATAGAAGTTCCTAACATTAACCATTTTGCAACACAAGGTTCGTCGGGTGGCGTGGTTGGAATTATCAATGCCGACTTTATTCGCGAAGTAAAATATTACTCGGGAGCTTTCCCTGCAAACAGAAGTGATGCTCTTAGTGGAATACTCGAATTTACCCAGGTCGAAGGCAATCCGGAGAAAACAAAATTCAGAGCTTCGCTTGGTGCTTCTGAAGTAAGTGCAACGTTCGATGGGCCAATTAGCGAAAAAACTTCGTACATAATATCGGCCCGCCGCTCTTACCTGCAATTTTTGTTTAGCTTGATCGAACTTCCTTTTCTTCCAACGTTCAACGATTTGCAATTTAAGGTAAAAACTAAAATAGACCAAAAGAATGAACTCATTTTCATTGGATTAGGTGCGATAGATCAATTCAACTTAAACAAGGGCATTAAAAACCCCGACGATCAGCAAGAGTATATTCTTAGCCAAATTCCTGTGAATGAGCAATGGACTTACACCCTTGGCGGACTTTACAAACATTATCATAAAACAGGTAATTTCTCGCTGGCTCTAAGTCGAAATCATTTGAACAATAGATCAACTAAATATACCGACAACGACGAATCTGATCCTGAAAATCTCACACTTGATTACACTTCAGAAGAGATAGAAAACAAAATCAGGGTTGAAAACAACAATCGTTTACAATCGGTTAAGTTAAGCTATGGTGCAAATCTTGATTTTGTTAATTACCTGAACGACACATATCAGAAAAGATTTTTTGGAGGCAACCAATTTGAAATAATTTACAACAGCGATCTGAGCCTTGTTAAGTATGGCCTTTTTGCTCAGGTAAGCAAAAATCTTCTTGCAAACGATTTGGTTATTTCACTGGGAACCAGATTCGATGGGAACAATTTTTCTTCAAGCATGCAAAACCCACTAAGCCAGTTTTCGCCACGGCTTTCGGTTGCGTACAACTATAGCGACGAACTTAGTTTCAATGCAAATATTGGCCGCTATTTCCAATTGCCATCTTATACTTCTCTGGGATTCAAACAGAACGGAGAGTTCGTAAACAAGGCGAACAACCTGAAATATATCCGTTCCGATCATTACATTGCAGGGGTTGAGTACCGTCCGTCGCAAAAAGTTCAATACACACTCGAAGGATTTTATAAAGGCTATGCAAACTATCCTTTTTCGATAGAAGATTCTCTTAGTTTGGCAAATAAGGGTGGCGATTTTGGGGTTATCGGCAACGAAGAAGTCACATCAATTTCAACCGGAAGGGCTTATGGAATTGAGTTCCT
>CAZRXT010000458.1:0-1762 GCA_964604035.1 uncultured Prolixibacteraceae bacterium
TTCCATGCCGGTATCAATTTATATTGATTGTTCATTGTTCCCTTTATATTACCAATTTCTGCGGTAAGTAGCAGAAACAAAAGTCACCCATTCCCTGGGTGGCTTTTTCTTTTTCTTATCAGAGAGAAGTTTCTTTAGTCTTTTTTCAAACCTGAAGCTTAAAAAGGTAAATTAGCGTTTAAATAGACCGATGATGATGAACCTTCAAAACAAGTTATCCGAATTTCAGAAAGTTGATGAAAAGCTAAATGCAGTACATCAATTAACTCAATACGACCCACTTACCTTAATAATAAAAGATCGGTTCCAGCTCGAGATAACCCGGCATTTAACTTCGTTGAAAGCTCGGAGCGAACTATCGGCATCGAAAGTTGTAAAACTAAAAAACAGCGAACCAGAAGCGCTGAAACAGGCTTACTTATCTATTGGAAAGGAACATGCAGTAACTCAATTCCTTTTCGATTTGGCAGAACAAAGCCTTTCGACGAAAGGGATTCTGCTGCTTGCCGAAATTCTTTTTGGTGAAACAGCATTCCGTCAGAAAGAAATTTTCATTACAAATATTAGTGGGAATAGGCAGCATACACCAAAAGCCGCCAATGTTCCTGCTGAAATGGAGAAACTTATAGAGTGGTTCAACGTTTCGGTGAAAGAAAAAACGCAACACCCAATTGCTCAAGCTGCTTATCTGCACCATCAGCTAACCACAATTCATCCGTTCGACGATTGGAATGGCCGTATAGCCCGCTTGGTTCTGAACGTGGCATTAATGAAATATGGCTATCTGCCAGTGCTTATTAATTCGAACGAAAGGTTAGCTTATTACGAAAACTTGGAAAAAGCCGATAGTGGAGATATTGAGCCATTGACAAGATTTATTGCGTTGAAAGAGATCGAAACCATCGACGAATTTATGAATAGTCCTGAATATCTATCGATTCAGACAAAATACAACCTTGAACATCAGGTCCGAAATATTGGAGGAAGCGAGAAATGCATTGTCCTTACCGAAGATAGTGCCACCGATAATATTTTGGCGCTTTTGCTCGAGGCATCGGGCTTTAATATGGCCGAAACTAAGGTAATTTCGTACGAAGGTTGTTCGAAGATTGGCTCGGCAAACCTGTTTTCCATCTTTGTTAAAGAGAAAATGCCCAACGTAAAAATCCTTGTCCACCGCGACCGCGACTACCTGACAGATGCAGAAATTTCGATGCAGAAAGATTCATTCCGCCGTGTTGATGCCTATTTGTTTGTGACACGAGGAACCGATATTGAAAGCTATTTACTTAACAACAAGCACGTTTCATTTTGCCATCCTTCTATTTCAGAAGATATGGCCCAAAAGCTAATTAATGAATCGAGGAGTGAAATCTATCCAAAATCGGTCGATTACCTACGGAAAAAAGAGTTTGGTGGCAATAAGACCGAACAATTCACACATCTAAATAAAGCACTTGAAGACCTGGTTAGCAACGATTTAATACGCTTCACTCATGGAAAAACAGCCTACAAAGTTTTGCAATACAAAATTCAGGATGTAGCCCACCAAAAAGCTAACCTTGAGCAATGTTCACAATTTCTGTACGAAAAAGAGCTTAATAAAATAGCTCGTTCAATTTGGAATATTTAGAACTATATCTTTCTAACTTATATATAATGGGTGTTTGATTCTTTTTGTCTAGTTTGATGTCTGGTTTATGTCAAAATAGATAATCAATTCGAAAAGAACAATAAAGCAAACTTTTAACTTTTCTCGGTA
>CAZRXT010000459.1:0-1753 GCA_964604035.1 uncultured Prolixibacteraceae bacterium
GGATAGAAAAGTCTCTTGCAACCTCGGTGCAGTAAAGGCAAATGCCCGACTTCTACAAACAAAAAAAGGGCTTAAGCCCTTTATTGTAATTTTTTTAATTCTTCCTGAAGTTCTATCTCTGCTGCGGCAATTTGCTCCATGAACATTGTCACATAATTGGGATAAGTTTCAATTTCGGCATTGGCTTCTGTAAGTAATTGAAGTTTTTTAAGGTTCTTCCCCAACTCTTCCATTCCAACTATTAGAACCGATGATTTGGCTTTATGTGCCTCTTTACCAAGCTCTACATAGTTTTTATTGCTCAGGTGATTTGTTAAGTTCTCTTTGAATTCTTGAACTTGTTCAAGAAACATCTCAACCATTTCAATCACAATAGCACTCTCTCCACCAGTAATTTCCTTCAAGTAACTAAGATCTGTATAAGCCATTTTCAATATAATTTGATCATTACGCCACAATTATACAAATTTTGTCATAAACATTTAAATATAAAAGTCAGTTTTATATTTTCATGCATGACTTTTTTCATATAATTGATTTTTTGGAACACATAGTTTTGCGGGCAATTATCATACTTTGTTATAATTTTTAATGAGATGAAGAATACTCCGTTTACACAAAAACATATTGAGCTTGGAGCTAAAATGTTACCATTTGCAGGGTATAATATGCCTATTGAATATAGTGGAATTAAAGATGAGCATCTGACCGTGCGTAACGGGGTGGGGGTGTTCGATGTTTCGCACATGGGCGAAATTTGGGTTAAGGGCTCTAGTGCCCTTGATTTTATTCAGAAAGTTACATCGAACGATGCTTCAAAACTTGTTATTGGTCAGGCTCAATACTCTTGTTTCCCTAATGGAAAGGGCGGTATTGTTGACGATTTGCTTGTCTATTATTTCGAACAAAACAAATATCTTTTAGTTGTAAATGCTTCGAATATCGAAAAGGACTGGAACTGGCTTGTGTCGCAAAATGATATGGGTGCAGTGTTGGAAAATAGTTCAGATAAAACAGCGCAACTTGCCATTCAGGGGCCAAAAGCCATTGATGCAATGCAAAAACTTACCGATATCGATTTGGCTTCTATTCCTTACTACACTTTTAAGGTTGGAAAATTTGCAGGTGTCGAAAATGTAATCATTTCGGCAACTGGATATACCGGTGCAGGTGGTTTCGAAATTTATTTCTACAACGAGTATGCCGATACAATTTGGAATGCGGTTTTTGATGCGGGCAAAGAGTTCGATATTAAGCCTATTGGCCTTGGTGCTCGCGATACTCTGCGACTCGAAATGGGTTTCAGCCTTTATGGAAACGACCTCGACGATACCACTTCGCCAATTGAAGCTGGGTTGGGTTGGATTACCAAATTTGTTCCAGGAAAAGAGTTTATCGACAAAGCTTTCCTGTTAAAACAAAAGGAAGAAGGAACTCAGCGCCGATTAAGGGGTTTTAAAATGATCGACAAAGGGATACCTCGTCATGAATATGATATTGCCGATGCTTCGGGCAAGATAATTGGTCATGTTACTTCTGGTTCTATCTCGCCTGTATTAGGTTATGGAATTGGTATGGGGTACATTAATATTGACGAATCGGAAATTGGAAACGAAATCTACATTCCGGTACGCAACAAACTATTGAAAGCTGTAATTGTTAAAACGCCGTTTCTATAAGATTTTTTTTCTATCGTTAATGATAGACTTTACTAACAGAGTGCCAAGCCTCGCGAAAGCGAGGCTTTTTTTTA
>CAZRXT010000460.1:0-1739 GCA_964604035.1 uncultured Prolixibacteraceae bacterium
ATATCGTCGGCTCCCTCCATAATGTGAGTGTAAAGAGGGTGGTTTTCAGGGATAAGTTTATTGATGAAACGATCAAAATCCATGCGCACATCGGGATCGGCATTTTCGTTGAGTGTTAAAGCTGCCGATGTGTGTTGAATCAATAGGTTTAATAATCCAGTTTCGGGAAGTTCGCCTAACTCGCGTTCAATTGTGCTGGTTATTAGATGAAAACCTCGGCTGTACGAGGGTAGGCGAACTGTTTTTTGCTGTACCATGTTTGTTCTGAAATAAGATGATGGTACTATAATTCTTCTTTGTACCAACTGGCATACATGCCGTAATTGTTTACAATGCGCTGCACTTCGCCCTTAAGTAATTCGGGACTCAAGTCTTTAATTTTTTTTGCTGGAGCACCAGCATAAACGCTGCCCGATTCAACAACCGTTCCCTTTGTAACAACGGCACCTGCAGCAATAATGCTGTTGCTTTCGATTACAACATCGTCGAGAACAACTGCATTCATTCCAACCAAAACAAAATCGTTGATTGTACACCCATGAATTATAGCTCCATGCGCAATAGAAACATTATTGCCAATGTTTGTTGGCGATTTTTGGTAAGTGGCATGAATTATTGCCCCATCCTGAATGTTTACGTTGTTACCTATTTTTATATAGTGAACATCGCCTCGAATAACCGCACTATACCAGATGCTGCAATCGTCGCCAATCTCAACATCCCCAATAATTGCTGCGTTTTCAGCAAGAAAACAATTTGATCCGATTATAGGATTTTTGCCTTTTAGAGGTACAATAATAGCCATATCTGTTCTTTAATTTTAAGCGTAAATGAAATGCTCTGGCACAAATGAAAGCAGAAAATTCAATATTTTGGAATTCTGACTATGAAATGAAAGTTAAAAATAAAATTTACTTGAATAATGACCAATTGATACTTGGATTTTAACACTTCTTAGTTATTTTTGTTTGGTCAAAAACCTAACAAAAGTCATGTTTTTTTTCTGGCAAATGTTTTCTTAGTACTTGACCAAATTCAAAATTCAGCACAAATTTATTTTACATTAATACTATGATAAAAGATACAAAGGTGGTCGAACTGGAACAAGTAGCGATACGTTTTTCGGGCGATTCGGGTGACGGAATGCAACTTACCGGTACTCTTTTTTCTGATGCTACGGCTCTTGTCGGGAATGATATTTCAACTTTTCCCGATTACCCATCAGAAATTAGGGCTCCGCAGGGTACAGTTGGAGGTGTTTCTGGTTTTCAGGTTCACTTTGGAAAAAACAAGATTACTACCCCCGGCGATAAAGCACATGTGTTGGTGGCTATGAATCCAGCAGCAATAAAAGCTAATGCAAAGTTCTTGATGCCAGCTGCTACTATCATTTTTGATTCTGATTCATTTACCGAGAAAAACCTTCGAAAAGCAAATTTTGCAACCGATGATCCTTTTGCCGAATTGAATCTCGACGACTTTTTCAAAATTCCGGTACCAATTACCAGTTTAACGAAAGAGGCTTTGATCGATTCTGAAATGGACAATAAAGCTGTGCTTCGGTGTAAGAATATGCTGGCTCTTGGTTTGGTTAGCTGGATTTTTAACCGTCCGCTCGATGTAATTGAAGAAGCCTTAAAAGCCAAATTTGGCAAAAAGATTTCTTTGCTTGAAGCAAATATCGAAGTGCTTAGGGCTGGCTATAATTATGGAATGAATTTGCAACATTCAACGCCACA
>CAZRXT010000461.1:0-1727 GCA_964604035.1 uncultured Prolixibacteraceae bacterium
AACCCACTTTCGCCATGATAAGATCCTATTCCACTATTTCCTACGCCACCAAAAGCCAAATTGCTATTTGTGATATGCATTAACGCATCGTTTACAGCACCCCCACCAAACGAAAGTTCATGAAGGATCTTATTTCTGACTTTCTTGTCGGATGTGAATACGTAGCACGACAATGGTTTTGGCCTTTCTTTAACGATAGCAATCATATCATCGATATTTTCGTATTCAATAACTGGCAGAATCGGGCCAAAAATCTCTTCCTGCATAACAGCATCGTCGAAAGAAACGTTGTTCATAATTGTTGGCTCAAAGTACCTTTCTTCAGTATTGTAGTTTCCACCTAAATAAATCTTGTTGATATCGAGCATTTTGGCAAGGCGCTGAACATTCCGCTCGTTAATAATCTGAATGTAGTTTCCGTTTTTGAAAGAGAACTCTGATTGTTCAATCTCATTTTTTGCAGCCTGTAAGAATTTGTCTTTTACTGATTTATGAACCAGAATATAATCAGGAGCTATGCAAGTTTGGCCAGCATTGAGGTATTTTGCCCAGATAAGCCGTTTGACTGACATTTTCATGTCGCAGCTTTCGGTAATAAAAGCAGGACTTTTGCCTCCAAGTTCCAGTGTGACAGGTGTTAGATTGTTGGCTGCGGCCATGTACACAATCCGGCCAACAGTTGGGCTTCCGGTGAAAAATATCTTGTCAAATTTCTGATTCAGCAATTCGGTTGTTTCTGATATGCCGCCTTCTACCACTTTAAAATATTGAGGGTCGAAGTTTTCGTTGATTATTTTGGCAATTGCCGAGCTACTGTTTTGAGGCAGTTCGCTTGGTTTAAGTACAATTGTATTACCGGCTGCAATAGCCGCAATTACAGGAGCAAAAGAGAGTTGGTAAGGATAATTCCATGCACCAATAACCAGCGAAACTCCAAGAGGCTCAGGTATAATATAACTTTTTGCCGGGAAATTTAGTAGGTTGGTACCAACCCGTTTTATTTTGGCCCACTTCTTCACTTTTTTTATGGCCTCGTGAATGTCGGTATAGAGCAGGGCAAGTTCGTTGGTGAAATTATCGAACGATGACTTTTTGAAATCGGCATAAATTGCTTCGTCCAGAAGTTTTTCATTCTCTTTTATTATACGTTCGAGCTTTTTCAGTTGCTGAATCCTGAAATCGATGTTCTTTGTCTGGTTCGAATTGAAGAACTTACGCTGTTTTTCTATTAGTTGATTCATAATAATACGAAGTTTATCTGTTGAAAATGATTGCTTGAATAGTTATCGTCCGGCTTTTGCATGAATTTGAATAATGTCGAGCCTGAAAATCTTCATCTTTGAATAGAAATCTCCCGATTTTATAAGTTTCTCTTTTATAATGTCTTCTCGGTTTTCAAGTTGATTTAGCAACACCTCCATACCATGTTTCATTTCGTCGGGATCAGTAACATTTTCAATTTTTCCCCAGAAAACAACAGTGCGGTAATTGTGGCCACATTCGTTGGTTACATAGCCACCATCTTCAATTACAGTAGCACAAACCAGTGGGTTCGAACCGAAAAAATCTATTTTCAAACCCACTGGCGAACTATGTAAATACAATGCGTTTTTCGATACATCATAGCCATAACTCAACGTTACAATATAAGGTTCATTATTGCGGCACATCGAAATCACAGTGAATTTGCCGTTTTTCAAGATTTCAATAATCTCCTGCTCATCTGT
>CAZRXT010000462.1:0-1726 GCA_964604035.1 uncultured Prolixibacteraceae bacterium
TATGTAATAAATGAGATTGGGAACAATTAGTGTTTGGAAGTTACCCTTTGTTGTTAATTTTTGATTGTATAAATTCCCAGTATTGAGCCAATATAGGGAATTTAATTCCTAATATTACGCCTAAAAGTGGAATTTTATTCCTGATATTACGCCGAAAGCATTATCTTTATGGCAAATTAAAGAATAAAATTGTGAAGGCACGGCGGATAAAATCATTTATAGACAGAAATAAAGCAAGCAAATTGGGGCGCATTATGGTTTTTACAGGAGCACGTCAAACTGGAAAAACCACTTTTGCAAAGAATCAATTTCCTGATTATTCATTTATTTCGGTAGAAGACCCGGTAACGCGTAAGGAATACACAAAATTAAGTGCAGCTCAATGGAAATTGCTGTATCCTAAGGCTATTCTTGATGAAGTACAGAAACAACCAACACTGATCGAAAGCATCAAATCTGTTTACGATCAATGGGACGAACCCCGATATGTGTTGTCGGGCTCGAGCCAGCTTTTGTTGATGGAGAAAGTGAAAGAAAGCCTTGCCGGACGTTGTATCATCTCTGAAATCTACCCATTGACCTTGCCTGAATTATCGACAAAATCGTGGGATGATGAAATTAAAGACTCACTTTTTCAACAATTATTGATGTGTCCAACGGACGAAATGGTTTTCTTGCCATCCTTCTTGCTTGATAAACGAATGTCAGAAAAGCAACAGGCATGGGATCATTATCTTAAATTCGGAGGATACCCTGCATTAACTGATGCTTCGATGAACGATGAAGATCGCTACTTGTGGCTAAGTTCTTATGTAAGAACTTATCTTGAAAGGGACATACGTGACCTTGCTTCATTTCGAGATTTGGAGCCTTTTATCAAATTGCAACAAGCACTTGCGATCAACACAGGAACACTGGTCAATGCTTCATCGTTGGGGACACAAATTGGCATGACCGCGAAAAGCGTACTACGTTTCATCCAATATTTAGAGCTTAGCTACCAGACCATCAGGCTGCCCTCGTGGGAACGGAACCTTACAAAACGATTGGTGAAAGCTTCCAAAACCCATTATCTCGACAATGGTGTGCTACAGGCTGTTCTGAGAAAAAGAGGAGGCATTACTGGCTTTGAATTTGAAAGCCTCGTAATTGCCGAGCTATTTAAACAGGCAAAAACAATTCAAAGCCAAGCATCTTTCTACCATTTGCGAACGTTCGATGGTAAAGAAGTCGATTTGTTGATCGAACTGCCCGAAGGTTATTTTGCTTTCGAAATTAAAATGACCGATCGTGTTTCCAAGACCGATGCCCGTCATTTAAAAGATTTAGAAGAGATTCTTGATAAACCTCTTCTGAAAGCTTTTATTCTGTCCGCCGATTCATCGACAACCTATTTCGATGAAAAGGTTGTTTCAATTAGCGCGCCCATGTTTTTGGGATAAAATGTTCCATGTAGGACAAACAAATAGTCATTTGCTTTATTTTTGGGACGAACAAAACTTTATAAAATGAACTCATTTATTGCAGAGGAAAAACACATAGCGACTACCGTTAACGATTTTGATACCTATTGCCGTTTTATCGATCAGCAAAGGCCAAAACTTTCAAAAGGCATGGAAGTGTTGGGTAAAAATGTTCTTTTCGTGTTGAACGGCCAGCTACATTTCAGAAAAGAAGTTTCTGCTCCAAATTTTCCACAGGAATCGTATCCGTATATTAACCTGAT
>CAZRXT010000463.1:0-1725 GCA_964604035.1 uncultured Prolixibacteraceae bacterium
CTTGAATATGAGTTTGTCATTGCTTCAAGTAGCTTGTAGAGTCCATCTTTTGATGCTGATTTACACCATTTTGAATTTGTGCTGTCGCAGGTTAATGCCTGTAGTTTATCAGGTTTGGTTAGGAACGATTTCTCGTACATTTTTGCCAATGTTTGCTGAGGATCTTTTTCAGAGAAAACTTTTGACAGTTCGTTGGGGATAAACTCTGGTTGTAAATCGTTTTTGTATTTTGTAATTAATTGTATGAAAATGTCTTTGTCTACTTCTTTGTCGTAATCTTTAAAGTGTTTCCCGATTAGGCCAACCAACTCTTCTTTTGTGTTGAGAGATTCGCCCTTTTGGTGCGATTTGACCAGCGAAAACATCTTATAAACATCGGTTCCACGGTAAACAACTTCGACATAATAGTCGAAAGCTTTTTTGTAGGGATCGAAAGCCGAGTAAAGTGTGTCGAAAGTTTCTAAAATATTCCCGTATTTCTCTTTTCGTTCATTGTTCATGCTTACCCAATTGGCAAATTCTGATTCTTTAAATTGCTTAACCCGAATGGCATCGAGGCGTTTTAACCCTAAAATTTCGCCTTGCCACTTCTTCCATCCATTGCTTGTAGAAGCATATTTAGCCGAATATTTAATTCTGATGGCAGGATCTTCGTCCATTGCTTTTGCCATGATGCTGAGTTTTATATCGCGGATGGCAACCCTGTCGGGGTCACTTTGATTCATAATTTGGTCAACAGCTTGCGAGGGTAGGAACTGTTCGGTTGTTCCGGGGAAACCAAAAACCATAGTAAAATCGTTCTCTTTCACCCCTTTAATATTGATAGAGAAGAATTTTTTTGGATGATAAGGAACATTTTCGGGCGAATATTCAGCGGGTTTGTTATCCTTATCGGCATAAATTCTGAACATGGAGAAATCTCCGGTATGGCGGGGCCACATCCAGTTGTCGGTATCGCCACCAAATTTCCCAATTGCCGAAGGAGGTGCACCAACCAGCCTTACATCTTTAAACGTTTCGGTTACAAACAGAAAGAATTGATTGCCAAAGTAAAAAGGTTTTACACTGGCGTCGTACCCGGTATCTTTTTCGGCCGTAGAAATGAGAGAATTAATGTTGTTTTTTTTCTGAATTTCAATGCCTTCTTTGGTTTTCAGAGTGTCGGTTCCTTGCAATACTTGCGATGTAACTTCTTCCATTCTTACAAGGAACGTAACCGTAAGCCCTTCGTTTGGTAACTCTTCGTTGCGGTTCTTTGCCCAAAATCCATCGGTAAGGTAGTCGTGTTCGAGCGAACTGTGCGACTGTATATCGCTATATCCGCAGTGGTAGTTTGTAATTAGCAATCCATCGTTTGAAATCAGTTCGCCGGTGCAGCCACCACCAAACTGCACAATCGCATCTTTCATACTTGCATTGTTGATACTGTAAATATCTTCGCTGGTGAGCTTGAAACCCATTTGTTGCATTTCAGCAATGTTCTTGTCGAGGAGCATGGGAATCCACATGCCTTCGCGGGCTTGTGCAATTATGGAAATCGATACCAATAAAATGGGCAAGAAATATTTATAGATCATTGTATTGAGATTTTGAGGCATCAAAATTAAGTTTATTCGTGCTACTTCAAATTAAAAATTGCATTTAGAATGATATAAAATCGAACGCAGGTTGTTAATTCTTCCTTTTATTATGGAAGAAAAAGTATGACGAAAGAACAATGCGATG
>CAZRXT010000464.1:0-1714 GCA_964604035.1 uncultured Prolixibacteraceae bacterium
ATAAGTTAACAATGAGGTAACGTTTTGAATATAATCAAATCATTGTTTCCGATTAAAAGAAAACTTTGCTTGATTTGTTCTATTGATTATGAATAACACAAGTGTCCATATTGCCATTGAAGCAGCAGCAGCGATTATTCGCCGGTTGTAGTGGAAGGTATGGATTTAACTGAAAATATTTTAAGCCATTCTCTTCCGGGGGAATGGCTTTTTTTTTACCCCGCCTTGAAGGGGAAAGGAAATAGCAATTTTGAAAGATTAGAAGATTAAAAACTTTGCAAATGAACAACAATAAGAAATATGCACCCGTACTATACTTCTCCGATGAGAAGGTTTTACGTAGTGCCATTTCAATTTTTATAGCAGCCGCAGCCGCCATTATTATCCGTGTGAAAGTCACATAGGACAGGTAGCTTGTTGCTGAAATCAAAGCCCTTTCCGATGTGACAAAACATCGGGAAGGGCTTTTTTCGTTTAACCAATTAATTACAATCCGATGGAAAATTTAATTGAAAGTAAGTTCTCGGGGAACTTCAAAAACATCCCCAAATCGTTTATCAGGGAGATACTGGCTGTTGCTGACCAACGACAAATGATCTCCTTTGCCGGTGGTTTGCCAAACCCAACTCTATTCCCCAAAAAAGAGCTCGCAGAGTCGGCACACCATGTTTTAACTCATCAGGGCGAAAGTTTGCTGCAATACGCGGGTTCGCAGGGTTATTCACTGCTTTGCAAATGGATTGCCGAGCGGTATAACACGAAATATGGTTTAGACATTGACCCTGCCAACATTGTTATCACTAACGGATCGCAACAAACTGCCGATATTGTTTCGAAGATGTTGGTTGATAAAGGCGACGGGGTAATTGTTGAAAGCCCAACTTACCTGGGTGCAATACAAGCAATGTCGGGATACCAGCCACAATTTCTGAATGTCGACCTACATGAAGATGGCCCTGACCTCGAGCAGATCGAGAACCATTGCTGGAGCCATAACCCTAAGTTTATGTACTCGATACCCAATTTTCAGAACCCTTCGGGCATTTGTTACAACCTTCAGAAGAGGATTCAATTGGCTGAAATACTCAAAAAATACAATCTCTATCTGCTCGAAGACGACCCCTACAATGAAATACGGTTCGAAGGCGAAGATCTTCCACCGGTATACCGTTTTGCACCAAAAAATGTATTCTGGACAGGCTCGTTTTCGAAGATGGTTGCGCCCGGACTAAGGCTTGGGTGGGTTGTGTTGCCCGATGGTGTTGCGCCTCATTTTATAAAGGCCAAGCAATCGACCGACCTGCACTCGAACAACCTGGCGCAGTATATGCTCTACCACTATTTTACACACAACAACATCGACGAGCACCTTGCAAAAATAAGGGTAGCCTACAAGCAGCAGTGCGACTCGATGAAAGAGATGATTAGGAAATACCTGCCCGGCGAGGTTGGCATGACTTCGCCCCAAGGAGGTATGTTTTTGTGGCTTACCTTGCCCAATATGATGAGTTCGGAAGATTTAATTGGCAGCTGTATCGAAAAGGGAGTTGCTTTTGTACCCGGGCGATCGTTTTTTACTTCGGGTGGAGGAGAACAACACATAAGGATGAACTTCAGCAACTCGAACCCCGAAACCATAGAGAAAGGCATTAAAATTATGGGCGAAGAGATAAGTGCCAGCATAAAGAAAAGCTACAGTTTTGCGGTATAGGTT
>CAZRXT010000465.1:0-1685 GCA_964604035.1 uncultured Prolixibacteraceae bacterium
AACATGCCCAATACGCTGATCTTTATATTTGTTATTCATTTTTAAATGATTGGCACTAATTTGGGGATGAGTTGCCTCCTGCTTTAGCTGGAGGATTATGAAGATACCCTGATCCCATCAAAAATGATATTTTTGTGTCCCTTTGTGTTTGTCCTTATTTCCTTTGTGTTTAGACTTTGCAGTGAGATCAGAAAAAACACCATAAGGTCAAATCGTTTCGCGAAGAATTCATGGAATTGTTAAATGAACATGGAATTATATTTGACGAGCAATATTTGTTATAACACGAGGTGAAACACTTCCAATTTGAATTGAACCCTTTTCAAGGGTTCTGTCTTTTGTGGCACCCTATTATCCCGTAGGTTTCACCTACGGCTATTATTATTAAACCCTACGGGTTTATTCCCCATAAAACTCATTTGATCCGAATAATCTTTTTTGTGTTCCTTTGTGTTTGTCCTTATTTCCTTTGTGTTTTACCCACCCCCTACCCTCCCGCCTTGCGGGACAGGCTCTCCAAGGAGGGGAATCTCCTCTGCGGTCACGGCGTTTAAATTGTCTGAACTATGATTTTATTGATTGACATGATTAGTGTGATTCATGGGCGTAAAAAAGCTTTTCCATCTCTATTCCATAAAACAAGGGGTCTCCTCTCCTATTATCAATCTATTTTCTATAAATACTCCATTCTTTTTCCATTAAATAAATAACCAACTTCTTTTATTGTGTAGTTAGCTTTGGTTCAATGTTTTTCATCACGCAAAACAAAAAACAAAGCAACTATTGATCGTTGTTTCAAACCAAGTTCTAGTTTTTAATTACCGGGCGGTTGTTCCCCGAAATGAGAGTTCCGTTTTCAAGAACGAAGTTTTCGTTCCCAACAACGAGAATTCCGTTGAAAGAAACCAAAGTTCTGTTGAAAGAAACGATGATTCCGTTCCCAACAACGATAGCCCCGTTGAAAGAAACGATGATTCCGTTCCCAAGAACGAGAGTTCCGTTGAAAGAAACGAAGGTTTCGTTCCTAACAACAAGAGTTCCGTTTCGAAGCACGAAAGTTCCGTTCCCTGAAACAAAACTCGGGTTTTGAAAGAGAAATAGTTGAAATTTCAACACGTATTAATTTATAAATCAGTTACTAATATTAATTTAAAACAATTTACAATGAGTGATTATGTTCCAAGAAGCGATGGTAATTTTAATAATTGGCAAAAAAATTTGTTGGCAATTGCAGCCGAAAATTTCACAAATTGGTCGATTCCGATAGAACGGATAACCGATTTGCAAAATACAGGTACAAATTGGGAAGGCAAGTACAATAAAACCATCAACCGCCAAGACCGCACTACGGCCGATGTTAGGGCTAAAGAAGATGCTCGTTTGGCCTATGTTGAACAGTTGCGCAAATTTGTAGCGCAATACTTATCGTTTAACGACAAAGTAGAAGACAGCGACCGCGAACGCATGGGCTTAACAGTCCGTAGTGGCAGCCACACCCCTGTTGCCGTTCCAACTTCCAGTCCAATGGTATCGATCGACTTTTCGGTACGCCTGCAACACAACTTTACTATTGTCGACGACAGTTTGCCAACCCGCCGTTCGAAACCAACAGGCGTGTTAGGTTGCGAAATATGGGCAAAAATCGACGGCGAAGCCCCCAAAGAGGCCTCCGAACTATCGTATCA
>CAZRXT010000466.1:0-1666 GCA_964604035.1 uncultured Prolixibacteraceae bacterium
ATGGATAAAAAAGAAGCTATAAATAAAGCAAAGGCATACAGATACTTACTAAAAGATCATTTCAATCTTGAAAATGTATATTTGTTTGGTTCGTATGCAAAAGATACTTACAAGGAAGATAGTGATATTGACATTGCTATTGTTGTAAATCAAATTGAAGGAGATTACTTTTCAATAGCGCCACTTCTTTGGAAATTACGACGAGAAATTGATGATCGCATAGAACCAATTCTCATCGAGAAAAAACACGACAATGCCGACTTCCTTGGAGAAATCCAAAAATACGGCATTGAAATCTTTTAATTTAGAATGAGCAACACCAAAGTGGTTAGTGCCACTACCCAGTTGAAAGCATGCTCATGAAACACCTCACCCTCTTTTTATTTCTCCTCATTTTCACCAGAGCTCTAGCTCAGGAGCATGTGGTGTTTTCGCCCATCAACAGTTTGAATGGACTTTCGGATAACCGGGTGCGTACCATTTGCCAACTGGCCGACGGACGCATGGTGGTCATCACCGAGGGACTGGTGAACATTTACGATGGCGCAAATTTTCATGCAATGCACTACAACGAGCAAAAGGCTTATCAACTGGAACGCTATTCGGGTTATCATCGGGCCTATGTCGATAATGAAAACCTTTTGTGGCTTAAGAACCAGCACAACTTAATGCTTTTCGATGTTCGCACTCAACTTTTCATTCCCAATATCGACAGTGTTTTTGTTGCACAGGGAGTTAAAAGCCACGTGGCCGATCTTTTTATGAACACCGATTTCAGCTTCTGGCTGATCAGTGAAAAAAATGAGCTTCTCTTCCGAAATTCTCAGACAAAAAACATACGCATTTTCTTGACCGACATTGCGAAAGCAAGTCCTTTCATGGATGATCAGCTATACGATTTGGCGAAAATCGACAAGCAACTGTTCCTGTTCTTCAAATCGGGCGAAATGGTTTGTTACAACATCGATACGGCTAAGGAAATCTACCGCGAAAACCCATTTGGAAAGAATGAAAATCCTTATTCCAACACGCTGATGGTGGTACCGCACAAGCACTATTTGTACCAGGCGCGCAACGGAATTTCTGGTGGGCAGTTGATCAGGTTTAACACCCAAAACCGAAAGTGGGAACGCCTGCTTGAACCCGGCTATTGGTTGAACACACTCTCCGTTGACCGGGATAACAATTGTTGGATAAGCTCATTCTCGGGCCTTTGGAAAATTGACGAAAACCTGCGGCATCAACAATTGGTTTCGCCTTTGCATTTGGTAGATGGAAGGAGTTTCGACTGCGAAATCAGTACCCAATTCAACGACAACCAAGGTGGACTTTGGGTCGGGACTTTAAACCGAGGGCTCCTGTATTACCACCCCGACCGATTTAAGTTCCGCAACTTTGGGCATTCGTTATTTAACCTTGCCGAAAATCAAAATCTTGAGGTTACTTGCTTCACCGAATATGGCCAGAATTGCTTAGTGGGCACTTCAACAGGTTTGTTCGAATACGGAAGATCCAAACAGAAGTTGATTCCATTTAAAGGAATACCGGCCAACACTCACTGCACAATGCTAATGAAAGACAGCCATAACCGCGTATGGATTTGTACAAAGGGCAGTGGTGTTTTTTGTTTCGATGGCAATACTACTGTTCATTTTAAGTATCCTGA
>CAZRXT010000467.1:0-1651 GCA_964604035.1 uncultured Prolixibacteraceae bacterium
GCTGTTCCGTTTGAAATAACGGCCACAAGGTTTCCTTTTGCAGTGTAATCGTATGCAAGTTGTTGGTCTTTTTCAATTTCAAGACAAGGAATTGCTACGCCAGGCGAATAAGCTAAGGCCAAATCACGTTGTGTACTATGAGGTTTTGTAGGTACTACCTGAATTTTACCGGGACGGCCACTCTTGTGGTAATCGAGGGCGTCGTTGTGTTTTGAATTATCCATTTTAATTGTTTTTTCACTTTTCGATACAAATCATAAAAGTAGATTTTTAAATCATAGATGTTTATTGAAGTTTTTAGCGTGTTGGCAATATCTTAACTTATAAAGTGTTGATGTTGATATTTAATTTCCTGACTATTAGTTTTATGTGGAGGGAGATACGAGTTTTACTGAAAAACAGTCCATTTTTTCAATGTAAACTCAAGGTTAATGTGAGGTATAATGTAACTTGTGCTAGGTTCTAAATAACAAAAGGCTGTCAGATATTTACCGACAGCCTTCTCAATTCAAAGCAATATATATTTTCCTTAATCTTGCAAGAAGTTGTTGAGGAATCCGCCGGTATCTTTTCTTGCATTTCCTCCGTGTACCGAAAGCTCTCTAATAAGTTTGCTGACAGGCATAGATTGGAGCCAAACTTTTCCATGACCACGCAATGTAGCAAGGAACATGCCTTCGCCACCAAATACCATCGATTTCAAACCTCCGGCTTGCTGTATGTCGAAGTCAATGCCCGATGTAAAAGCAACCACACAACCTGTGTCAACCCTGAGCATCTCGCCGTTAAGCTGGCGTTCAATTATTGTTCCTCCCGCATGAATAAATGCTCGACCATCGCCTTCAATTGTTTCAAGGATAAAACCTTCGCCACCGAAAAATCCTGCACCTAAACGGCGGTTGAACGTAATCGAAACTTTTGTGCCCATTGCAGCGCAGAGGAATGCGTCGCGTTGAACGATAATTCTACCTCCATATTGAGGTAATTCAATTGGGATAATGGAGCCTGGATAAGGTGCCGCAAAAGCCACATGACTTTTACCATATCCACGGTTTGTAAAATGTGTTAGGAATAACGACTCTCCGGCAATCATTCGTCCGGCGCCTTTCAATAACTTGTCGAACAGCCCTTCGTTTGGATTTGAACCATCGCCCATTTTTGTCTGGAAATCAATATCTTGCTCCATGTAAAGCATTGTTCCTGCTTCTGCAATTACAGCTTCATTTGGGTCGAGTTCAATCTCAACCATCTGTAAATCATCACCTATAATTTTGTAGTCAACTTCGTGTGAATTCATTTTCTTCTGTTTTTATTTTTAAAAATTTGATCCAAAGATGGCAACTTTTTTTCTGGTGAATGACTTTTTTCGGTCAATGCATGAACTTAATCGGTTACTTCAACCTTTAATAGTGTAAAAATTTTTTTTGAACGATGGAACAAATTTCTAGCTCTTCGCAATTCGATAACCTGTTGCACGAAAATATTTTTGTGCTGGCATATTTTTCTGGAAAGAATTGTGGTGTTTGCCATGCTTTAAAGCCTAAAATAGAAATGCTTGTTGGTGAGGCATTTCCTATTATTAAAATTGTTGAAGTAAGTGTTAATGAACTGCCAGAACTTGCTGCTAGGTTCACCGTTTTTACAATTCCGG
>CAZRXT010000468.1:0-1648 GCA_964604035.1 uncultured Prolixibacteraceae bacterium
ATTCATTTGGATACAAACTTATGCAATCTTTTTGATTTGGAAAAGAATGCATTCAAAATTTGCTAAAAAGAATGGAGAGTTTATAAAACACTATCTATGTGTCTTTTAATTGCATATTAACTAAAAAAATTAGCTAACATTGTTCATCGCTAAAGGAAAATGAGTTTTGATAATCGTTCTTTATCGAGCATTTCGTTGGCAACGGTAAACATATCTTCGGCCGTAATTTTTTCAATCTTTTCGAAAACCACGGGCAATGTGTCTACTTTGTTGAAATAAAGAAAGCTGCGTCCGATTGTAAGCATTAATTCCTCGCGGTTTTCGTTGGCAATTGCCAGCTGTCCAATAAGTTGTTTTTTGGCTTTCGAAAGTTGCTGTGGCCCGAGTTTCTTGTCGCGCAAAAGATCAAATTCATGTTCTACCAAATGGAGGGCTCTGTAGAGGTTAGACCGCTCGGTTCCAAAATAGACGGTAAAGATCCCGGTATCGGTATATGGGGTGTAACTTGATTCAACATTATAAACAATGCCATTACGCTCTCGTAGTGACATGTTCAGCCTTGAGTTCATTGAGCTTCCGCCAAGGATATTGCAAAGGAGCACCATTGGTAAACGCAGGTCGCTTGTGAGGTTGTACGATTCGGTGCCTACAATGCAATGCGACTGGAAGGTGTCTTTTACAATCTCTTTCGATTCGGGTTTGAACCCTTCGAATTTATATCGTTTTCTAGGTTGAGAATTCTCGGGCAGGCTGTCGAAATGCTGATGGATTAGCTTTTTAAAGTGAGCCGGATCAATTTTTCCTACCGAACAAATCACCATTTCAGTGGTCTGGTAATTTCTGGCCATGAATTTTTTGATGTGCTTTTTTTGGAAAGACTTCACTGTTTCGGGTGTTCCAAGAATATTGCGCGCTATGGGATGCCCGTCGTAGATAAGCTCTTCGAATTCGTCGAAAATCAGTTCGGAAGGCGAATCGTTGTACGAATTAATTTCTTCAACAATTACATCTTTTTCCAGATCAAGCTCTTTGTCGGGGAACGATGCGTTGGCCAAAATATCGCTCATCAGTTCTATCGTTCTCGGATAAAACTCGTTCAGGAATGTTGCATAAATGGCTGTTTCTTCTTTCGTTGTATAAGCATTCAGTTCGCCACCAACATCTTCAATCCGGTTAATAATCTGATACGATTTACGGTTGGTTGTTCCTTTGAAAATGGTGTGTTCAATAAAATGAGCCATTCCCTGTTCCTCAGCTTCTTCGTCACGAGAACCGGTGTTGATGATAATTCCAAAATATGATACTGGCGAATCAATTTGTTGGTGTATAACCCTGATCCCGTTATTCAACGTAAATATCTGATAACCCATTTATTTTTTATTCTAAAGAGAGTGCAAAAGTAGAAAATTATGAATTGAAATGTTTATTGGGCTCCGATTAAAAACTAGGCTTCACGTTTCGGTCTTAAAAATCAACAGTTCATCCGGTTTTTATTTATGGCGAAAAAAAAAGGTGGCAGCTTTGGACTATCTAAATTTTTAGTTGTCATTAAAATCGAATCAACGAAAGAAACTATGAAGAATTTATTAATGCTAACGTTTATCCTTTTAACAACGCTTTTTTCATTTGGTCAGTTCAAGCAAAACAT
>CAZRXT010000469.1:0-1643 GCA_964604035.1 uncultured Prolixibacteraceae bacterium
AAAAAATCAAAACGATATTCTGGAAAAGTTGCAGATTGAGAATCTCAACGAAATGCAGAAAGAAACACAGGAAGTAATTCATTCCAACTCGAACGTAATATTACTTTCGCCTACCGGAACCGGGAAAACACTAGCATTTCTGCTGCCTACCATTGCCGATTTAGATCCAAAAGAGTCTGAAATACAGATGCTCATTCTGGTTCCTTCGCGCGAGCTTGCAATCCAAATTGAACAGGTAATTCGCGAAATGGGAACCGGCTACAAGGCTAATGCAATTTATGGCGGACGTGCCGGAGCTAAAGATAAAATTGACCTGAAACACCGTCCGGCCATCCTGATTGGAACACCTGGCCGAATTGCCGATCACTTCAGAAGAGAATCTTTTCCGGTGAATTCTATCAAAACGCTGATTCTCGACGAGTTCGACAAATCGCTCGAAATTGGTTTCGAAGCCGAAATGAAAGAAGTTGTTAGGCGACTTCCAAATATCAAAAAACGTATTCTGACATCGGCCACACAAGGAGTGCAAATCCCCGAATTTGTTGGCCTGAAAAATGCTAAAAAGATTGATTATCTTGATGAAGGAGTACCTCAACTAACGGTAAAAACGGTTATTTCGGCCGAAAAAGATAAACTGAAAACGCTGGTCGATTTAATTTGCCATTTGGGAAACCAACCGGGAATTATTTTCTGCAATTTCAAAGAAACCATTCAATATGTTAGCGACTACCTAGCCAAAAACCGTATAGCACATGGCTTTTTTTACGGCGGAATGGAACAAAAAGACCGCGAACGTTCGCTAATCAAATTCCGAAATGGAACTTACCAACTGCTCATTGCTACCGATTTGGCCGCAAGGGGAATTGATGTTCCAGAAATTAAATTCATTATTCACTACCAATTGCCACCACATGCACAGGAGTTTACCCACCGCAACGGCCGCACTGCCCGCATGTTTAACGATGGCACCGCTTACGTGTTGAAATGGGAACAGGAAAATCTTCCGGAATTTATTAAACCCGATGGAATTGAAAACCTCACAAAAGCCTCTTTGCCATCAGGTTCAGTATGGAAAACAATTTTTGTTTCGGGCGGAAGGAAAGACAAAATTTCGAAAGGCGATATTGCCGGGTTCTTCATCAAACAGGGAAAACTCGAAAATGATGAGCTTGGAAACATTGAACTAAAGCAAGATTGTGCTTTCGTTGCCGTAAAAAGCTCAAAAGTTGAACAGTTGATTGAGCTTACCGATAACACAAAACTTAAAAGCAAAAAGATAAGGGTCAGCGAAATTTAGGTTATAAGTTGGGGCTTATTGGTTATTGAACCGTAGATCAAAGTATAATCAAAGCCTAAAGCAGCATTTCGGATTGAAATGTAGCTTTAGGCTCTCTTACTTTCGGCACAAAAAGCACCAAACAGTCTCAACCTTAATCGGTAACGCTCATCTTTCCCGCTCCAATCATCTCGTCGTAATCAACATCATCGATCCGGCGTTTACGGAACTCAAAATAGGGCGAAAAAATGCTCCGGGTACTGTCGTACTCTTCCGAACGGCAATTCGACAAATCGATAACACTATGGATTACATCGTCGCTCTGGTATTTTCTGGAAAGATAGTGAGATAGTTTTTCAACCTTCTC
>CAZRXT010000470.1:0-1643 GCA_964604035.1 uncultured Prolixibacteraceae bacterium
GAAAAAGGATGTTACAGCGTTGGAACAGTCGAAGTTATGTTGTGAAGTAATGACAAAAATAGGAATCGAGAAAGTTATCAATTCCGATATCCTTTCATTTAAGGAAGGCTCCTTCGACACTATTCTTCTGCTTATGAACGGAATAGGAATTGCCGGAACAATTTCGGGACTATCAATTTTACTTAAACACTTGAAGTCACTTTTAAACCCTGGTGGTTCTATCATTCTCGATTCGTCCGATCTTATTTACCTTTATGAAGATGAAGATGGGTCTGTTGTATTCGATATTAATGCCGCAAATTATTATGGCGAAATTGATTACAAACTGAAATACAAAGATATAACAGGAGAACCTTATTCGTGGTTATTTGTCGACAGCGTCATTTTAAGTGAAGTTGCCGAACTCAATGGTTTCAACACTAAGATTGTTGAGTATGGACCACATTTTGATTATTTAGCCGAACTAACCTTTCAATAAACAATATGAGTTATCGTAACCTAACTGATACTGAAATCAATAAGCTGGAACAACAGATGTGTACCTGCGACGAATGGAGCAACATATTTGTATCCTCTGATTTCGACCCAAAAGTAATTTCAAATTCGCACTTTACCGGAGTAATACAAATTGGCCCTCAAAATAAAATCATAAAACTCTTCGGAGGAATAAAACGACATGCAGGCATCTATAATGCAACGCTACACAATTGCTGTATAGGCGAAAATTGCTACATAAACTCTGTAAAGAACCATATTTCAAATTTCAACATCGACGACAATGTTATCATCAATGATGTACAGTTAATTGCAAATGAAGGAAAACAAAAGTTTGGCAATGGACAGAAAATTGCAGTCCTTGATGAATCAGGTGGCAGAGAAATTATGATATTCGATGAGCTATCGGCACAAATAGCTTACATTATGACTCTTTACAGGCATCGTCCAACGCTTATTGGCAAGCTCGAAAAATATATCTCTGATTATGCCGAGAAAAAATCATCGGCTCGTGGGCACATCGGAAAAAACAGTCTGATAACCAATACCGGCTCAATAAAAAACCTTTGGATTGGAGAAAATGCTCAGATTCAAGGAGCTCGCGATCTTGAAAACGGGTCGTTGATGAGTAATGCCGAAGCACCAATTTTTATCGGGAATAATGTTATCCTGAAAGACTTCATTGTTCAATCGGGAACCACAATTACCGACGGTGTTATTGTTCATAAATGCTTTATTGGACAAGGTTGCCAGCTTGGGAAAAACTACTCGGCCGAGAATTCAGTGTTTTTTGCCAATTGCCAAGGCTTTCACGGAGAAGCTTGCTCAATTTTTGCCGGGCCTTACACGGTAACTCACCACAAATCAACGTTATTGATAGCCGGGATGTACTCATTTCTGAATGCCGGTTCGGGTTCAAACCAAAGCAACCACATGTACAAATTGGGGCCTATCCACCAAGGAATTGTTGAACGAGGCTCCAAAACAACTTCAGACTCGTACCTGCTTTGGCCCGCAAAAATTGGACCTTTCACACTTGTAATGGGGCGGCACTACAAAAACTCAGACACATCTGATTTGCCATTTTCATATTTAATTGAACGCAACGACAAATCAAACCTCGCCCCAGCCGTAAACCTACGAAGCGT
>CAZRXT010000471.1:0-1634 GCA_964604035.1 uncultured Prolixibacteraceae bacterium
CCTTGGTTATTTTTGTAATTTTTGTGTATATCTTTTGAAAAGCTTTAGTTGCCATATTTAATGTTTTTATTTTTTCTGTTCTAATTATCTAGTTCCTCAAGCCATTCGGTCAATTTATTTTTCAAAATATCTTTGTCGGGCAGATATAGTTTATATTCTGCGGAATATATATTGGCCTCTTTCGGGAGGGTTAATTCAACCAAAGCCTTGTCTTTTTCTTTTGAAAGAAGAATGCCAATAGTTGGTTTTTCGTAAGGTTGACGCTCATAACGGTCGTAATAGTTAACGTACATCTGCATTTGTCCTAAATCCTGATGGGTAAGTTCCTCAACTTTCAGGTCGATAAGTACATAACATTGAAGCAGCCGGTTGTAAAAAACCAAATCGACAAAGAAGTGTTTTCCCTCGAATGAAAATCGTTTTTGGCGAGCCTCGAACAAAAATCCTTTGCCTAATTCCAATAAGAATTGCTGAAGCTTAGAAATTATGGCTTCCTCCAAATCCGATTCGGAATAACTTGTGCGCTCTTCCAATCCAAGAAATTCAAGTGTAAATGGGTTCTTCAATATGTCGGAAGGTTTCTCTATAGATTGTCCTTCGTTTGCCAGCCGCATAACTTCGTCTTTGTTTCTGCTCAAAGCCAATCGTTCATATAAACTACTTGCATACTGCCTTTTCAGTTGCCGAACAGACCAATTCTGCTTGGCAGTTTCGATCTCGTAAAAACGGCGTTCATCAGGATTTTCGATCTTGATCAAGATTAGATAATGAGACCATGTAAGGTTGAAATCTAATTTCCGAGACACTGTCTCGTTTTTTTCAACTGTCTGTATTACATCTTCTTGAGAAATCCTAGACAGTGTCTGGGATTTCTCAACTTCCTCGTTTTTTGATTCATCCAATATCCCAAACAGTGTCTGGGATATTGGAATTTCGGAATAAACAAGAAAGAAACTACGCATGTATTCCAAATTTTGAACAGAAAAGCCTCTGCCAAATCGCTCGGTAAGTTTAGCCGATAGATCTTTCAAAATAGCTTTGCCATATTCTGCCCGTTGCTCTCCACCTTGCTCATCTTCTACAATGTACCTTCCAATATTATAATACGCATGTACCATAGCAATATTGATCGAACGGACAATGCCGGTCCTTGCCGAATTGACTATTTCGGCAATTTTAGAGAACAATTTATTCTCATTGCTATGGGCAAGCGAACTGTTCATACTACTTCTTTCTTTCGCTAATTATGTCATTTAGAGAGGCTTCATATTTTTTGAACTCGTCTGATTCAAACTTCGAGTAGTTCATCTGTTTAAGCTGGTTGATAACCCGTTTGAAGTAGCTGTCGATTTCGGTAAACGATTCGAAACTGAAATCGGTATGGCAAATATCCATTACCTTTTCTAGCATAAACTTCTGCCTTTCGATAGGTGTTAGCATGTCAATTTTGTCGAATGCATCTTGCTGAAGAATGACAAAATCAATAACCTCCGATTTCCAGAATTTTACGTGGTAATCAACCGGTACACCGTCGTCGCCAAGTATGTTAATTTGCTCGCTAACTTCTTGTCCACGAAGCAGAATTGTTTTTACTTCGTTCACCATGTCAATCCAGTTTTCGCCAATTCGTTTTG
>CAZRXT010000472.1:0-1631 GCA_964604035.1 uncultured Prolixibacteraceae bacterium
AGAAATAAAAAGCAAAGGCCAAGGCAGCAACTGCTGCTAATGGAATTAAAAAGAAGTAATTCATAAGCACTTATTTAGATTAGATATTTAGTTAAAATATGATTCAGATACAGGGTCAATTTTCATTTCTTATATTTTGAAAATTTTAGTAAGCATTCAACTATCTTGACTTTTATTTGTTTGTGCTTTTAAATATATGAAATTTGATTCGGGTTCGGATGTAGGTTGTTCTAAATTTTTTGGATGAAATGAACATGTTTGAATAAAATTCATCTTAGTTCAATCGATCCAATACTTCTCTCGAAGAAAAGAATTTCAATCTAAAAGACATTAATTAAGCTAGGTGTTTTGTGAAAATGATAGAAAAATTAACCATCTGCAAACATTGTGTAAGAGTTATTTGCCCGTTTCGATTATCGGGTTAAGCTTTGTGCGGTACAGTTGAGGCACATCGGGTATTCCGTTGCCGTTTACATCGGGCATTTTGCTAAAGTAATCGTACAATGCAAGCCACTCTTTTGCCTCTTGTATGCCCTCTTTGTTTTTGTCGAGATCGATAAGGAAGTCGCCATTTTTAATCACTGTACCATCGGCTCGTTTCCCTACAACATTCACAATGCCAAAGCTCATTTTTTTCAGATTGGCCACAAAACTCAGAATATATTTGTTGGCTGCCAAGCCATAAAGCGACTTATCTTTCTTCGAAAACGAAACCGTTTTATATCCTTTCTGGTCGTTGCCAATTTCAATTTTAGAAATTTTTCTGAAAAGGCCTTTATCGGGATTGCAAGTAATCTTCATCCCTGTGAAATAGAGGTAATAATCTTCTTTCGATGGATATACGGTCAGTATCAGCTCCATCACTTTTTTCAATTCGTTGCCGCTGATGTATATTTTCCCTATTGGCGAACCCGGCAAATTGTCGTTACCATCGCCAAGAGGCATAATGTTGAACACATCGTTAATATTCTGCTTGCCACTGTTGCCCCTATTGATATTATTGCGCAGCACGCCCGAAGCTACAATCGAGAAATCAATATTTTCATTGTACGTTTTATTCAGAAAATTGTAGATCGCGTCGGAAGCAAGCGGGCCAAGGTTGCTGGCTTTTTGATTTCGGAAATCGAGCTCAAGGTTGAACGACGATTCGAAAACCGGATCACTAATCTTCACCCCAATTTTGCTCAGCACACTCTTTTCTATCAAAGGGAATTTCGATTCAATTAACGCCTGAATATCGGCATCGGCCTTAATTTTATCGTCCATTGGTACCACCGAATTCGAATAGATCGGTTTTCGGTCTGCACCGAACGAGATCTCAAGTTTTCCAACGTAAGTGCCATTGCAATCGGTCGAAACAATTGCTGCATTGCCCGAACGGAGCAGTTTCGGAAGGATTACATGGGTATGCCCCCCAACAATAACATCGATTTCAGGAACAGCTTTCCCAAGCTTTGTATCCTCGCCTTCGTAAATACCCTTTTTATTCTTCTTCACTCCACCATGCGACAGCACAACAACCAAATCTACCTTCTCTTTATCTTTCAGCAGTTTGGCAGTTTTTTTTGCACTCTTAACCGCATTTTCAACAATCACATCGTTGTAATCGGCAATAACCTCATCGGCATTGA
>CAZRXT010000473.1:0-1609 GCA_964604035.1 uncultured Prolixibacteraceae bacterium
TAATCCTTCACTTTAGCTTCAATAACTTTCCATTCTGTTCCTTTAGGAATTTCTACTTCAGAAAGAATAGTACCATCAACTTTATCTAAACGGATTTGCACTATTGATCCAGCGCCCGACATTGCCTTGATTTCTAAGTTTTTAAGTTTCTTATTCCCAAAATCAACTGCATTGTACTGAATCCAAGCATTCTGATTGTCAAGAATGGTTTTCCAGCCATTAAACGTATTGGTCGAATCGATAAATTCTATTGATGAACCAGAATCGCTCTTTTGGCTAAATCTATCGATTTCAATTTTTTGTGAAGCAAGGGTCAGCCCAACACCACGTAAAGTTGGAACAACCTTTTGAATGGTACCATCGGGATTAAAAAACAAGCTGTCGGCACAAATCGAGCGGTTTTTGTCGAAATTGGGAGATAAAGCATTCTGGTGATAAAACAAATACCATTGACCTTTAAGGTTGATAAATGAATGGTGATTTGTCCAACAATTCATTGGCGATTCGTCCATTACAACACCTGTCATTTTAAATGGTCCCATTGGGTTGTCGCCAATTGCATATTCGAGGCGTTCAATTTTGGTTTCGACATGAGGAAATGTTAGGTAATAAATGCCATTACGTTCAAAAACAAAAGGACCTTCTTTTAACCCTTTATCGGGTAAATTTGGAATTACAATTGGCTCTGAGTCTATTTCGAGCATGTTTTCTTTCAGTTTTGCTACAAATATTCCACCCATCGACCAGTACAAGTAAGCTTGACCGTCTTTGTCTATTAAAACGTTTGGGTCGATCCCATTAACACCTTTAATAGGTTCAGCTTGAGGAATGTATGGACCTTCTGGTTTGTCGGCTACAGCTACCCCAATGCCAAAACCTTTTCGGCCATTTGGACCAGCAGCATTCTTATTTGCAGGAAAATAGAAGTAGTATTTGCCATTGCGCTCAACGCAATCGGGAGCCCACATACTGTACGTAGTTGAATCGACCCAAGGCACACTATTTTGACTAACAATCATGCCATGATCGTTCCAATCGGTTAGGTTTTCCGAAGAAAACACGTGATAGTCGGCCATACAAAACCAATCTTTTCGCAGGTTTTTACCCTCGGGCGTTTTTATGTCGTGCGACGGGAAAACGTACACTTTGCCGTTAAAAACCCGTGCAGTTGGATCTGCGGTAAACTGATCTCTGACAATAGGATTTTGAGCTGTAAGGCTATTTACTCCTAAGCCAAGAGCCAGAAGCATAAAGAGTTTATTTTTCATCATTCGTATATATTTATTTTAAGTTTATGTATTTCAAACGTCTATAAAACTATTGTCAGCACAGCTGGTTACGTTGTCGGGTCTAAAGTTAATTGACCAGTCCATAAATATGCACAATGTACTCTCTGATCTAAATTTGAAAAAGGTACTTATACTTATAATTATTGGGCATCAACAATATACCAAATATTAGCAATTTAAAAGTAACCAGAAATGTATTAGTCCAATTTTAAATTCAGATAATGAAATTCAATTTTTAAACATTATAAGTATCGAATCGCTTTTATAAACCAAAAAAAAGAGGCTAACCGTTAGGAAAGCCTCTTCTTCTTATTTTTTTG
>CAZRXT010000474.1:0-1598 GCA_964604035.1 uncultured Prolixibacteraceae bacterium
AAGTGTCAACCTTTTCGACAGAAGAGTTCAGCATGATTTTCATCTTTGCCTTTTTAAAATTGCGGGCAAGGGTTTTCGAAACTTCTTCGTCTTCGTTAGGAACCACTTCCGACAAGAATTCAACCAATGTAACCTGTGTGCCAATTGAGTTGTAGAAGTATGCAAACTCGCTTCCAATAGCTCCTGACCCAACAATTACCATCGACTTTGGCTGAGTTTTCATTGTCATTGCCTCGCGATATCCAATGATTTTTTGGCCATCCTGTTTCAAGTTGGGCAACTCCTTTGAATGTGCGCCAGTTGCAATGATGATGTTTTTTGCTGATATGACTTTTGAAACCCCATCAGCGTCAATTACTTCGACTTCGGTTGCCGATTTTAACTTTCCAAAGCCACTAACAATTTCAATTTTATTCTTTTTGAATAGGAATTGAACGCCTTTGCTCATACCCTCGGCCACGCCACGGCTACGTTCAACCATTTTCTCGAGATCGGGTTTCACTTCGCCCGAAATCGCCACGCCATAACTTTCGGCATGTTGAGCATACTCAAATACTTGAGCACTTTTCAGTAACGACTTCGTTGGAATGCATCCCCAGTTAAGGCAAACGCCGCCAATACTTTCTTTCTCAACAACACCAACTTTCATTCCAAGTTGCGATGCACGAATTGCAGCAACGTACCCACCAGGGCCACTGCCAATTATAATTAAGTCGAAATCCATATTCCAATTTTTGTGCAAATTTAGTAATCCCGGCCAAAGTTATTCTTGAAATTACTTTGCGTAGCCAACGCTGTGAGCAATAACAATACCTTGATCTTGTCGCAGTTTAAGTTTTGCGGCCAGAGCTTTATGGTCTACAGAACCCCTTGCGCCAGTAACCAACCCTTCTGAAACACAGCATAGATAAATGTTTTGAGAAATGTAACCTGCATCAATATTCGAGATATTCATTTTTTCTTCGTTGCTGCCTTTTCCCAATTTCGATAAATCGGATACAAGAATAAGTTGAACGGGAGCATCTTTTACAAAAGTCTGAGTGCCGCCCATTACACGAATATCTTCTGAAAGAACCTGAGTAAGTTTATTGTTCTTTGCATCAAAAATATACGCGCCCGATTTGAGCAGCACATAAATGTCGGTTCCCTGAAAATTCATAGTTGAAGGAGCTGTACGCTTTCCATCGGCTCGGTTTATACCAAAAGCAGCCCAAAGAATGTTCGAAAGTTGCTTGTTAGATATCTCTTTAGTGCTGAAAGCCCTAGCGGTTGATCGTTTTGCCAAAGCTTCCATAAGTGGCATTCCGCCATTTTTTTGAGGCTCTGGAAGTTGAATGGTACTTTGTGCTGTTGCTATTCCACCAAAAATAATGGCAATAATCAGTGATAAAAGAAGTTCTCTCATGGTGATTCAATTTAAAGTTATTGATTAGGAGTATAAAGGTAGAAAATATGATTAAAGAATGTGGTCGTTAACTTGAGTATAACGAATCATTGTTGTCCGGCTAAAAATAAGACTAGAACTCTTATTATGCTTTGAGTATATGATAATTGAAAATAGGGCTAACTTTTAGCTCCGCTCTACATTTCGCCTCAAG
>CAZRXT010000475.1:0-1584 GCA_964604035.1 uncultured Prolixibacteraceae bacterium
CCAAAGTTTTTTCATAAAAAAGGTGCTTTAGCCGCAGCTCGTTCGGGAGATAATGTTAATCCTGAACGTAAATCATCTGGTTCTCAATTTTACATTGTTATGGGTAACGTTTGGACCGATGAGTCGCTTCGCAAGTTTGAAGAAAAACAGAAGTTTCAAGCCGTTCGTACCGAAGGAATGAAAATGTATAGAGAAAAACAGCAGGAAATAAATAGGTTACAGACTGAAGGAAAAGCTGATAGTGCCAATGCCATTCTTAATTCCATTCAACTTGAAGCCGAAAAGAAGGTTGATGCAACTAAATTCATCATTAATGAAGAAAGAAGGAGTGCTTACACAACAATTGGTGGTACACCTTTTCTTGATGATACTTACACTGTTTTTGGTGAAGTTATTGATGGATTGAATGTTATTGATTCTATTGGTAAAGTTCCTACGGCTCCTGGTGATCGTCCTTTGGAGGATGTAATTATGAAAGTTGAAGTTATTGAGTAGTCTTTAATATTTTATAAAACAAAAGCCATTAAATCTGAATGATTTGATGGCTTTTGTTTTATATGGCTTAGTTTTAAGGCAGTTTAGGATATTTAGAAAAGTCGGGTTTGCGTTTTTCTAGGAATGCTTTTTTGCCTTCTTGGGCTTCTTCTGTCATGTAATACAGCATAGTTGCATTGCCGGCCAATTCCTGAATACCAGCTTGTCCGTCGAGTTCGGCATTCAATCCAACCTTAATCATTCGTAATGCTAACGGACTGTGTTCCATCATTTTTTGCGCCCATTCAACGGTGGTGTCTTCTAACTGTTCGAAAGGAACAACGGCATTTACCAAACCCATTTCGAGAGCTTCCTGAGCATTGTATTGCTTGCACAAGTACCAAATTTCGCGGGCTTTTTTCTGTCCTACAACTCTTGCAAGGTAAGATGCACCAAACCCGGCATCAAAGCTTCCAACACGAGGGCCGGTTTGACCGAAGATGGCATTTTCAGAAGCAATACTCAAGTCGCACACCACATGTAGTACATGGCCTCCGCCAATTGCATAACCGTTAACCATTGCAATTACAGGCTTTGGAATTGAACGAATAAGTTTTTGCATGTCGAGGATGTTAAGGCGCGGAACGCCATCTTTCCCGATGTATCCGCCTGTGCTTTTAATGTTTTGGTCTCCCCCACTGCAAAAAGCTTTATCGCCTTCGCCGGTCAAAACAACAACGTTGATGTCGGGGCATTCGCGGCAATAAACCATTGCTTCGCACATCTCTTTGGTTGTGTCGGGGGTGAAAGCATTGCGGTATCGTGGACGGTTTATTGTTATCTTTCCAATTCCTTCAAAATATTCGAATTTGATTTCTTCGTATTCTTTTATGGTTTTCCAATTTCTTATTGTGCTCATAACTATTGTTTTATATTTTTAATGAAATCATGATATATTTCAGAATTACACTCTTTTGGTGTTTTTATCTCCAGAATTGAAGGACCATTTTCTGATCGTATAAAGGAACGAAATGTGGTTTCCAATTCAAATTGACTGTCACAAAAATAGTAGTCAATTCCATAAGCTTCAGCAAGTTTTCCAATTTTTAC
>CAZRXT010000476.1:0-1581 GCA_964604035.1 uncultured Prolixibacteraceae bacterium
GAAACGTCAATTTTGCCATGACTGAGAAGTTGTTCATCGAAAAGATTAAGGCCCAACTGCATGAGTTCGCCGTTTTTCTTAAGCTCGAGTTCCATGTAGTTGTGAAAATCGTTAAGCTCAGCCGTCATGTTTTGGTCAAGATCTTTTAAAATCTGCGACTTACGGCTAAAATAGTTATAAAGCGATAACGACAAAACAATAATTACTATTAACGAATTGGTTATCAGGTTTATTTTTAACCCGATTTTTTGGTCTTTAAAAGATCTCATAAATGATTTTCCCCCTTATTGATTTTAAGATTTTCCCCAATTATCTCAATTACAAAATTATGTACTGATCAAATGAATTTTGCAAGGGTTTTTGTTGAATTTACGTAAGGGAAAACCCTTGCTGGCGGTGTTGTGGCCGAAGATGAATGTTTTTTTCCTTTGATTGTGAATTATTCCCGGCCTGTGCTACTAATAGTTTAAATTTGAATTAGTCGAACTTAAGATAAACGAATGGACACTCACAAGCTTGAATTTATAACGTTGGTTGAAGGGCATTCCCGCATGATTTTCAAAATTGCAGGAGCTTATACCAAAACCACTTCCGACCGCGAAGATTTGATTGCCGAGACGGTACTTCAGCTTTGGCGGTCATCGGGCAACTTCAATGGAAATTGTAAAGTATCGACTTGGGTTTACCGTGTTGCCCTTAATACGGCCATGAATTTCAAGCGGAAGCAAAAGTCCGAAACGCTCTTTTTGCCTACCGATTTCAGCGCCGCCGATCAGTTTAAAAGCCTTATCGAGGCTGAACAAACCCCCGAACTTGATATTCTGTATCAATGTATTGATGAACTCGACGAGATTAATAAGGCGATCATCCTACTTTATCTCGATGGAAACCAGCATGAAGAGATTGCAGAAGTTATTGGCATTAGTAAAACCAACGTTGGAACACGCATTGGCCGGATCAAAGAACAACTAAAGAAATCAGCAACAGCTAAAATCTAAAATTATGGAATATACCGAATTACAAAGTTTGTGGACCAAACAAGATGAAACAATGAAAGAGAACATCAGGTTGAACCGCGAAATTCTTCGTCAACTACTTATCCAAAAGCCCGAAAGGCGGATTAGGTGGATCAAAATCCATTCAATTTATGAACTGATATTGCCATTGATTTTATTGCCAATTATTATTCCTCAAATGGAATTCCGAAATGAAACATCGTTTTACATTGGGGCACTTCTATTTGGATCATTTTGCCTAACAACCTACATCTGGGCCATCCAATATTTTTTGAAGGTGATGAAAATAGATTTTTCGAGTCCGATAATTACAATGAAGAAACAACTGGCCGAGCTCGAAAAGCTGAAGTTGAAGACCAAAAAAATTGGATTTATGCTTGTTCCGGTTGTGCTTGTTGGGATTTTCCTATTGGGTGGGTTTCGTATACACGAAGTTTCATTTTACTCAATGTTGCCGCTCTTCCTAATTGTAATTGTCTTTTCAATATCGGTTTATGTCACATTCCACTATTCAATATTCGAGCGTTTCCGAAAGTTAAACCGCGAAATTTCGGAACTGGAAAAG
>CAZRXT010000477.1:0-1575 GCA_964604035.1 uncultured Prolixibacteraceae bacterium
ATTAAAGGCAATCTGTTAGGAATTGAAGAGGCAAAGCACGATTTTGAAAAAATAAAAGACAATATCTTCAAACTTAATTTTGGCAACATTAAAGAAATTGCCAATAAGTACGAAGAAGATTTGGCAAATGAAGCTCTTGCAGAAGAGACATCCAAAAAAGATAAGGTTTTGGAAGAAGCTCAAACTTCAACCGCTGCCTCCAATTCAATTAAAAGTATCCGTGTCACTACCGATAAAATAGATCATTTAATGAATCTTGTTAGTGAAATGGTTACCTTACAAGCCCAGTTAAACCTGATGGCTCAAAAATCGGGCGATTCCGAATTAGTTGGTGTCGCAGAAAAATACGGATCGCTTTCTCGTCAACTTCGCGATAATGCCTTTACAATATCTTTAGTTCCGTTTGGAATTACAATAACCCGTTTCAAACGAATGGTTCACGACCTCTCCGAACAGCTTAATAAACAAATTGATTTTGTTGCTGAAGGAGAAGATACAGTGCTCGATAAGAAAATTATTGAACAGCTGACCGACCCAATTATGCACATTCTTAGGAACTCTGTCGACCATGGTGTTGAAATGCCAGATGTTCGTGTAGCGAATGGCAAAAGTGCAATGGGCAAGGTGATTATGAAAATTTACCATCAAAGTAACAATGTAATAATCAAGATTATTGACGACGGCAGAGGTATAGATGTTGAAGAGATCAGAAAAATTGGCATCAAAAAGAAGTTGATAGCCAAAGACATGACTTATACCGATGATGAAATTATTAACCTAATATTTTTGCCAGGTTTCTCTTCGGCAAAAACTGTTTCAAACATTTCAGGTCGCGGTGTTGGCCTTGATGTTGTAAAGAAAAATATTTCAGAAATCAGAGGGTCAATTTCTATAAGCACAGAACTTGGTAAGGGCAGCATTTTCACAATAAAACTACCGCTAACACTCTCTATCATCGATGGTTTACAAGTTCGTATCGATCAGCGCGATTTTATTATACCTTTATTTCAAGTTTCGAAAATACACACACTTGATAACTTCCAAAAGCAAGAAGCTTTAAATCAGTTCATGATTATTGAAGGAAATCAAGTACCATATTTCGATTTGAGAGAAGATTTTTGCCTTGGAGGCACAGCACCCGAAAGACGAGAAATTGTTCTTGCCGGTTATGAAAACGAGAAAGTGGCTTTAATTGTCGATTCTGTTGTTGGTGAAAATCAAACAGTTTTGAAACCTCTTGGAAGCCATTTCAAAAATCAGGATTATATTTCGGGAGGAACAATACTTGGCGATGGTTCTGTGGCACTGGTATTGGACGTAAATAAAATAGTAACAGAGTTTTCTAAGAAATAAAAATAAATATGGAAGAGCTTTTTCAAACTTATCTAACATTCTCTCTTGGCAAAGAGAATTTTGCCATTAACGTTGAACACGTAGAAAAGATCTTGGAATCACAACCTGTAACCGAAGTTCCTAAAGCTCCAGAATATATGTTGGGCGTGTTTAATCTAAGAGGTGAGGTAATTCCTTTGGTCGATACTCGTATCAAATTCGGGATGGAAAAAACCGTGATTA
>CAZRXT010000478.1:0-1568 GCA_964604035.1 uncultured Prolixibacteraceae bacterium
AGAACGTGGCCCAATGTGGCGCCACCCGAATTTATCGTTCTTAATCACGGCAATACGAATTTAAAAGTGAATTTATGGTGCAAAGATAGATGATTTGATTTGGCTAAAAAGGATTTTAGATAGACCTATTCACTATTATTGAAGAAAAGGATTTCTGGCATTTTCGTCGCCAATTGTTGTTGCAGGTCCGTGGCCAGGAAAAACATCTACGTCGTTGGGCAAAATCATTAACTTCGATTTAATTCCTTCAATTAATGTCTCGTAATCGCCCCCTTGAAGATCGGAGCGGCCAATGCTGCCATTAAACAGCACATCGCCAGTAATTAGAATTTTAGATCGTTCTTCGTAAAAACAAATACTACCCGGTGAATGGCCAGGAACATAAATGACTTTTAATGTTGAATCTCCAAAGCACACGCTGTCGCCGTCGTTGAGCTCAACCTCGGGCAAAGCTACCGGTTGAACCGGGATTCCGAAGAGTGCAGCTTTTGCCTGTACACCTTCGACCCATGAATTGTCGCCGTAATGAGCTTCCCATTTCAAGTTGTAAGCCTTTCTGCATTGTTCTATTCCGAAAATATGGTCGAAATGGCCGTGGGTATTGATCAGCTTTACCGGTTTCAGGTTCTTCGACTTCATAAAATTATCGAGCTTGTCGAACTCTTTCTGGTTAAAACACCCTGCGTCAACTATGGCACACTCGCCTGTTTCGTCCCAAATGATATATGTATTTTCTTGTACCGGATTAAAGACAAAAGATTGAATTTCCATTTGTAATTTATTATCAATTATTTAGTTAGTCCCACCTAATAATGGAACAAAAGAAAAGTCGCCAAAATTTTGCTCCTTGAAATCGGTTTCGCTAGTTCTTATAATGAGCTTCATAATTTGGGTAGAACCACTTCCTACGGGAATAACCATCCGACCTCCAATTTTAAGCTGCCTCAACAAATCTTCGGGAACATAAGGCGCTCCGGCAGTGACAATTATACCATCGAAAGGGCCGTAAGTTGGAAGTCCTTTGTAGCCATCGCCGTAAAAAAAGCGGGGAAAATATCCTAACGATGGCAACAACCGTTGAACCTTGACATATAATTCTTGCTGCCGCTCAATTGTAAACACCTGGGCTCCAAGCTCCAGTAAAACAGCGGACTGATATCCGGAACCTGTACCAACTTCAAGAATCTTTGCTCTCTCCTTAACTTCGAGCAGTTGAGATTGAAAGGCAACAGTGAACGGTTGCGAAATGGTTTGCCCTGCCCCAATGGGAAAAGCTTGATCCTTGTACGCAAAAGTCACAAATCCACTTTCCATGAACAGGTGTCGAGGAATTTTATTTATAGCCCGAAGAACCGCCTCGTCGGTTATACCTTTATCGCGGATGCTCTGAACCAATTTATTACGCATCCCACTATGCTGTGCTGTATCTTTTAACATGATTTTAAAAAGTAATGCTCAAAATTAGCAGATCCGATTCAATTTCCGAAGGGACAACTTGGAGTTTTCTATTTATTAAAAAATTAAGATTGATTTCGCATAAAAAACCATTGATTTTTACGAATTTGGGG
>CAZRXT010000479.1:0-1567 GCA_964604035.1 uncultured Prolixibacteraceae bacterium
AACGATGTCACCTTGTATTTCGAAATCACTTCGAGCATATCCGAAGGGGTAAATTTCTGATGATCGTAAACAAACACACTACACCCGGCAAGCATTTGTCCGTAAAGTTTTCCCCAAACCGCTTTTGCCCAACCAGTATCGGCCACAGTAAGGTGACGGCCATCTTCCTGCACATTGTGCCAGAAAACCGCGGTGCTAATATGAGCCAGCGGATAGGTATAATCGTGAACTACCATTTTAGGATTTCCTGTTGTTCCAGAAGTAAAATAGAGAAACAGCAAATCGTCGTTTTCCGAAGGGCGGGCAGGTTTTACAAATGCAGGGGCGTTAGAAATGCCATCTTGAAAATTGCCCCACTTTTCGGGATAAACAGGCCCTACCGAAACAATTTGTTCAAGCGACGGGCAACCATGTAACGATTTTTCAATGTGTTCAATTACCACCTCTTCGCCAACAGTAACAATGGCTTTTATTGTAGCCGCATTAGCACGGTAAATAATGTCTTTGTCGGTTAGCAGGTGGGTTGCAGGAATTGCCACTGCACCAATTTTGTGCAACGCCAGACAAGCAAACCAAAACTCGTAACGGCGTTTCAAAATAAGCATCACCTTATCGCCGTGGCCAATTCCGAGAGTTTGGAAATAAGAGGCTGTTGCGTCGGTCTTTGCTTTCAGTTCCGAATAGGTGAAATCTTTGTGTTTGCCCTCGTCGTTACACCAAACCAGCGCAATTTTGTTGGGTTCGATGCGGGCGTATTCATCAATAACATCGTAGGCAAAATTGAAGTTTTCGGGAACAATAATTTTATAGTTTTCAAGGAAATCGTCTAATGAATCGAACTCAGGTTTTGCTAAGTATTTTTTATAAAGTTGCATAGTTGTATTTCTTTCTTGATTAGAAAATGAAGGCTAAAAACTGACACTCTTTACCGTCGAGGGCAAGCATTCCGTGAGGTAACCCGGAGTCGAAATAAATTGAATCGCCTTCTTCAAGGGTTATTTCTTTGCCGTTGAAATTAAAATTCATGCGCCCTTTCAGAATGTAGTTGAATTCTTGCCCGGGGTGTGCGTTCATGCTAAACGGAGTTCCTTCGGGTTTTGCATCGACCTTTACAAGGAAAGGCTCCGCTTTACGGTTGATGAAGCTATGTGCAAGCGATTGGTATTTATATGCGCTGCGGCGTTCAACATCAACACCTTGGTTTTTGCGGGTAACCGAGTAACTGCGCATGTGCGGATCGTCGCCGGTAAGTAGCACCGTCAGCTCAACTCCATATTTTTGCGACATGTTGTGAAGAATACTCACAGGAATATCGCTTTTGCCCGACTCATACTCAAGGTATTTTTCAACCCCGATGCTACACGTCTTAGCCGCATCGTCTACAGAAATATTTAGGACTTCGCGGAGCCCTCTCAATCGTTCAGCTATTTGCCTGATTTGCTCTTCCATTGGTTCTGATTTTAAAAAGTGTCGAAAAAATAGTAAAATATTTCAAATTGAAACATATTATGGCAATTTCTTAATCAGATTGAAAGCAGAAAAAAACAACTATGCAGCGTAATTCACA
>CAZRXT010000480.1:0-1566 GCA_964604035.1 uncultured Prolixibacteraceae bacterium
CTTTTTAAGAATCCTTTCGCCCAAGGTTTTGCGCTGCAATAGGCTTGGTTTTTCTCCTTCAATTAAATTCAAAATCTCATCGCGCAATGGTTCTCTTTCAGCAAACAAATAATCTTCAATCAATTTTTCAGTTCGATCGGCTGAAAGGTTTTCTTCTTCAACCAATTTGACAAATGCTTTTTGTTGCTCTTCGCTCCAGAACTTTTCAAAAGCAGGAACTATTTCGTCGGTGTCGGTAATTTCGGGCAAATTCTCCTGAATGAATTTTTCAATCAATTCACGTTTGCTCCGTAAGGTCTTTTCGGTGCTTAACAAGTTGAAAATCTCTTGTTCGGCTTTTGTAGTGTCCTTCTTCTTTTGCGACTTAAGCTTGATCAACAATTGCAAAATGTAAGCAACATTGATTTCGTCGCGGTGAATCAATTCCAATTCAAAGTCCACATCATCTAAAATGGAAACTTTCTCTTTTTGGTGATCTGTTTTGACTTTCTGCCACAAATCGAGGTACTTACTTTGAAAGTCGTTAAAAAGCTGTTCGGTCATTTCCAAATCGTCCCAACGGAAGTCGGCAAATGCGGCAAGTATGTTCTTAATGCGCATCAAAGCCCTGAACGCCTGAATGAATTTTAATTCATCGTCTTCGCTTTCCAGTTCGTTAACGCTGTCGGTGGTTGGGGTTATTTTTAAAAGTTCTTCGCAAGCCTCGTTGAATTTAGCGGCGTAATCTTCGTAAGGTTTCATGATGATTACTTCAATGGCCTCTTTGTTGCTGAACAATGTAATGGCTTCGTCGGTGCGGCTTTTCAGGTTGCGGAATGCAACGATGTTTCCTTGCGATTTCTGTTCGTTTAAAATGCGGTTTGTTCGTGAATAGGCTTGAATCAAACCGTGGTATTTCAGGTTTTTATCCACATACATGGTGTTCAATGTAGGGCTGTCGAAACCTGTGAGAAACATATTTACCACCAACAGAATATCAATTTTGCGTTCCTTAACCTTTTTAGAAATGTCGTTGTAATAGTTGTAAAAACTTTCGCTGTCGCGGGTGCTGAATTTTGTATCGAAAAGCTTGTTGTAATCTTCAATAAACTCGTCGAGCTTTTCGCGGCTGTGGGCTTGCAACCCATATAGAGCCTGAGATTCTTCAACAACCGAAACTTCTTCGGGCAAAAATCCATTGGCATCGGCATCGTCTTCGTTAGCCGTGTAGCTGAAAATGGTAGCAATATTTAGATTGTGCTTGCCTTCTTCTTTTTTCCGTTTAAAAATATCGTAATACTTAATGAGCGTTGGGACGCTGCTTGTGCAAAACATGGCTGTAAACTCACGGCTGTGCGTTTTGCGGTTGTGGTGTGCAATAATGTAATCGGCTATTTTCTCCAAACGTTTTTCGTCTTCCATCAACTCTTTGGTGTCGATGTCTTCAACTTCGATATCAATGTTGGTTTCTTTGGAGACGCCCAATTGGTCGTCTCTACGGTAATATCGACCAACATATTCAACCGAGAATTTCAGAACATTTTCGTCTTTAATGGCATCGGTAATTACATATTTGTGCAAACAATC
>CAZRXT010000481.1:0-1560 GCA_964604035.1 uncultured Prolixibacteraceae bacterium
TGCTGCTCTTGTTGTTGCTTCATTTTCCGTGCAAACTCAAGATTGTATTTAGCTTCCAAGTCCTTCGGATTATTCCTCAGTGCATTTTTGTAGGCATCAATGCTCTCGTCAAATTTTTGTTGCCCCATCATCGAGTTCCCGTAGTTGAACCAAGCCTTGCTTTTATCTTCCTTATTCGAGGTCGCATCTAAAATCTGCTGAAATTCGAGTGCCGATTCTGCATATTTTTTTTGCTTGAACAACGCATCGCCAATGTTGAACTGCGAAACAAAGTCGTTTGGTTTCTTTTCCAGAGCTTTACGATATTCAGTTTCAGCATTTGCAAAATTCACCGAGTCAACTTTTACCGAATCGCTATTTTCGACGGCTTTGTTGTAATACCTATTTCCATGCCTGATAAACCTACGCTCTTTCTGCGCAAATAGCGAAACCGAAACTAATAGCAGTACTATAGTTAATATTCTGATTTTCATTTTGTTTTCAATTTAGTTCTTGTTGAACAATTTGAAGTTCCTGAACAACTTATTTTTGTTTTCCATCATACAGTATTCAAAAATCACAAGGGCAAAAGCTATTGCAATGAAGTAGAAAAACTGTTCGTTATAATCGGTGTACACTCTCGATTCGAGTTCCGATTTCTCCATTTTGTTGATTTCATCGAACACATTGTTTATTCCAACTTCGGTGTTATTAGCGCGGATGTATGTTCCCTTACCTGCAACTGCAATTTCTTGTAACATTTTTTCATCGAGCTTAGTTACAATAACTTGCCCTTCTTTATCGCGCCGAAAATCTTTTTGACCGTAAGCATTGGCGATAGGAATTGGGCCGCCCTGAGGTAAACCCATTCCAATTGTATGTACAATAATGTTGTTTTCGGCAGCAAGTTTTGCCATTTCAACGGCATCGTCTTCATGGTTTTCACCGTCGGTAATTACAATGATCGCTTTGCTTGTTTCGCTTTCGGGCGTGAACGATTTCATTGCCAAATCGATTGCTGATCCAATAGCCGTTCCTTGTGTTGGAACAATATCGGGGCTGATTGACGAAAGGAAAAGTTTTGCCGAAGTGTAATCTGTTGTAATAGGAATTTGTGTATATGCTTCGCCAGCAAACACAATCAGTCCAATTTTGTCGTTGGTTAATCTTTCGGTAAGCTTGGCAATTGCCCGTTTAGCTTTTTCAAGCCTATTGGGTTGAATGTCTTCAGCAAGCATACTGTTCGAAACATCGAGCGCAATAACCAACTCAATTCCTTTTCGTTTTATCTTTTGAAGTTTTGCACCGAACTGAGGACGAGCAATTCCAACAATTAAGAACGACAACGCTGTAATTAAGATGATAAACTTAAGCGTAGGTCTCGATTTTGATGCGCTGGGCATTAACGGCTCTAGTATTTCGGGGTTCCCGAATTCCCTGATCGCTTTTTTTCGCTGTATTCTGAAATAGATGTACAGCGCAATTAGTATTGGTACTAAAACCAGTAAGTATAAATAATGTGGACTTCCGAATCTAAACATTTCCATAGCTGAAAAATGTAAGTGTTATTGTTTGATGAAT
>CAZRXT010000482.1:0-1546 GCA_964604035.1 uncultured Prolixibacteraceae bacterium
GGATAAGACACCGAATGGACAGTTTCAGAATAGAAGAGTGCATTCCTAAAAATCTAATAAACGTTTACTTATCGTTTGTAAGCATTATATCGGTAGTGAAAGAGATTAACCTGCGCGATATTGAGCTCGACATTGAGAGTGTAGACATGGAAAATCTAAAATTTTCAAGTTGGTTCAGTTGGAACTAACAGTTTACCAACGTTTAATGGTATTGTAGGCAGAAGAAAAAACTTCCGCCTTAATTTTTTGCGGCATCAAGTATATAGGCGGTTTTACCCGATAGCCCAACGGCATATACAGTTCCCCTAAAATCGGTGTAAACATGTTGTTGCTCTGTAAAATTCCCGATCTTTTCGAAATCAGTGCTTTCAAAATTGCTTGTTTTCCACAAACCTCCGCCCGGAGGCAGCACATAATAATAACCACCAAATTTTGCAAAGGTATGATCGAGCGGCCATGAACCATATTCTGTTGACATTGCTTTAACCAGCTCGTATGTTTGCCCGTAATCGACTGATTTGAAAAGGGAATAACCGTTTTCCTGATCGAGGGCAATAACTTCATTTTTTTCGGTTACATAGCAGGCAAGCGAGTACTTTGGAGTGTTCATCGGAGTCCAGGTAATCCCGTCGTCTAAAGTTTGAAGAATTCTCAACTGATTTTGAGATAAAGCAATGTGCGAACCATTGTTCAGCTTATGGACCCTACCCATTTCTTCTTCAACATTTAATCCCGCTTTATTTTTTTGCCAGGTAATGCCACCATCTTTTGAACAACGAATTCCGTAATCCCATCGACTTACCCAAATATAGTCATCGGGAGTAATGGTTAACTGAAAGTAGCCCGAATAGTTTTGGATAGGCTTGGGAAAAAGCACCCATGTTTTGCCCCAATCGGAGCTTTTGTAGAGATCGCCATCCCATGTTCCGGCAAACAATTCGTTGTTGCTATTGATTTCTAAAGTAGTGAAAGACGAAGTTGAATTCTCGCCCACAAGTTTCCACTGGTAAAATTTCTCGCCACTCTGGTATGGTCTACCGCCCGATATTAACATAGATCGATGGTTTGCTGTATCGGAAACCATATCGCTAATTCCGGTAAGATAACCCGATTCGATTTTATTCCACTCCCCAAGAAAATACGAAACAGCATTAAGCTGAGCGCTTGTAAGGTAATTACCCTCTGAATCTGAAAGGGTTATTTTCAGTTTCTGGGCATTTGCTTCACTTCCCAATTTCCATCGAGTCAGTATTTTGCCATCATCCTTTAGGTTAAAGAGAGTTTGATCGACAGAACCACCTCCTTCAATTCCTTCAATTGTTGCAATAATACCACCGGGACGACTGTAAGTTAAATACTGCATATCTATTTGTATCCCCACGCTATCGGTGGCATATTGCCCTGATTCGGCAAACTGATTGTTCCCAATTAAAGTAAAGTTTACGCTTTCGAGTATTTCCAATCCTGAATTAGGGTATTTCTCACACGAAGAAAGAATGGAGACCAAAAGCAGTATATTGAAGAGTTTCTTCATCTCTTTAAATTT
>CAZRXT010000483.1:0-1545 GCA_964604035.1 uncultured Prolixibacteraceae bacterium
CCTTCGGGAGCAACGTTTTGCACCCCCAAAATATTGGTAAGCACATAAGGCAATATAGAACCAATTACTGCTCCGGTGTTAATTAATAAGCTTTGGATTGAGTATCCTTGCGTACGCTGTTCTTCAGGAGTCATATCGGCAACCAAAGCTCTGAAAGGCTGCATTGTTACATTAAAAGATCCGTCCATTAATGCAAACATTACAGCACCAAAAATCAAAGCCGGAATGATAGAAACCAAGCCCGAAGCATTAGGCAACAGCCACATAGCCGCGGCAGCAACAATTGCACCTCCAAGAATATAAGGGCCTCTGCGTCCAAAACGGTTCCATGTACGATCGCTGGCAGCACCAACAATTGGTTGGACAATAAGCCCCATTAAAGGAGCGGCTAACCAGAATAGTGAAAGAGAATGTAAATCGGCTCCAAAGTTTTGGAGGATACGACTAACATTCGCACTTTGCAACGCAAATCCCATTTGAATTCCTAAGAATCCAAAACTGACATTCCAGATTTGCCAAAAATTGAGTCTTGGCTTTTTCATGAGTACTATTAAATGATTAATGTATAAACTATTTGATTACACTCTTAAAGTGCAACCAAGTTACTGAATTCGATTCATTCAGAATAAGAAGCAGGCTTTTGACCTGTTATTTTTTAGCAGTATTACAGTTCAAAACTAATTAATGGAAATTAGAAAAACAACTATCTAATCCTCCAAAACACCAATATTGATAGCTGTTTTTGGCATTACATGAAAGAAAAGCCCGTCGCAATCGTTTGCAGAAAATTGAAAAATTTTGAAAAAAAAATTAGCGTGTAGAATTCCTAATTACCATCTGAGTATCGATAATATGCATCTCGGGGACAAAATCGGCCAACCCGGTAGCGATACGTTTGAGCAACAATTGAGCAGCTACTTTCCCCATTTCATAGCCATTCTGGTCGATAGTAGTCAAAGCCGGATCGGTTAAATTAGTGTTCTGCCCATTCCCGAACCCAACAACGCCAACATCTTCGGGAATTTTAATTCCGTGATTTTTAAGAGCAAGAACAGCTCCAAGCGCAGTCAGATCGTTTACAGAAAAAAAACCATCTGGCATATTCCCCGATTCAATTAACTCATTTACAACATTAAAACTCAATTCGAAATTATCAGCAAGAAAAGAATGATTATTCAACGGTTCAATTTGGTTTGACACCAACGCATCGTAAAACCCGCGATAGCGTTCAGCCCCAATCTTTAAACTTAATGGAGCAGACAGGTGAATCAGTTTTCGGTGGCCACGTTTTATAAGAAAATCGGTGGCATCAAAAGCAGCCTTATAGTCATCAATTAATACCTGATCGCAAGGAAAAGCATCGGTTCCCCTGTCAAAAAAAACAATAGGGATATTGTTGTCCTGAAAGAATTTCAGATGGTCGAAGTTCTCGGTCCCTTTAGCCAACGAGACCAACAACCCATCGACACGATTAGAGTAAAGCATCTGAGAATTAGACAATTCACGATCGTAACGTTCTGCACTTTGGCAAATCATCACATTATA
>CAZRXT010000484.1:0-1545 GCA_964604035.1 uncultured Prolixibacteraceae bacterium
CCTCCAGTGAACTCCCTTTGGTCGTTTACCTTCGGTGAACTCTCGTTGTTCGTTTGCCCACGCGATACAATCGCGCGGTAGCGGGGGTAATTGACATATAGTTTTTGTTTACAATCGTTATTTTTCAATCCATTTCAACCATTCTTCGCAAGAAAAATCTTTCCCTTTTGGTTCAACCGCTGTAAGAAAATTCATTGCATCAGCCTTATATGATCTTAGATTAGATTTCAAAAAATCTTTTATAGTTTCTGCACCACCATTAAACAGAATCTTTTTGTTCTCAATTGTAGATTGAGATATTGTTTTAATTGCACAATAGCATGTTTGGGGATCAGGGAATGACAACATAGAACTCAAGATTTCAATCTCAGTGTCTGATGGATTTAAATTTGAAAAATCAATCCTTTTCATTATCAAATTACAACACAAACCACGCAGGTCTGAATTTGGATTTACCGCTAAAGTTCCAACAAGAATATCGATGAGTTGAGAAGGGTTATCTAACAACGATTGTTTTAACGACAAACTGTCGTATCGCTCAAGATTAGAAATTAGCTTTAACGTTGAATATTGCCACAAAGTTTCTGCTGCTATTTTTGTGTATTTATTTTCGGACACTTGTCTTATTATCGTAACCCTCTCAATATCATCCCAATTTATTTTACCAGACAAGAAATCATCATTATTGTCAACATAAACATTTGAAATTGCATGAGCATATCCCATTTTACCTAATTCCACATTACAACAATAGCCATAGTTTAGATCTGTTCCTGTTTTTTCTTTATATATATTTGCAAATTCCTCTTTGCTCCCATTCCAACCCCAAATTTCAAGTTTACTCATTCCTTGTCCTAAACAAGTAAACGTATTTCCAATTAGTAATATCAAAAAAATTAAGTTTTGTCTCATTGTATAAGGTTTTTATAATGATTGTTAACAGCCGGAACTATATTCAATTGGCTCCACTGAACGTTGTTTAGCTCTGCCGAACTCTCGTTGGTCGTTTACCTTCTGTAATGCCGTTGACGTGATAGCGGACTTGTTGGCACGGAACCCCCAATTGATATATCGTTTTTGTAAACAACAGGCATTCTTTATTTTTCTTTGAATTTTAATGATCCATTACAGGCATCTCCTTCTTCAACTCCTTCTTTCCAAGCTTTTAAAGTCGAAATTCTTGCGCGAGTTAATTTCTCCAAATAGATTGAAACGCACACTGGATAGACACTTCCGTAATATCCCGGTTCTCTCTCAGGATACTTAACCTTTACCTCCGCATCTCGAAAAGTAATCCAAATTCTCTGAGCCGTTTTTAGATTATTAATGAAAACAGTATCAGACTCATACTCTGTCAAGATAGTCTGGTAAATGTCATTTAGTTCTTTATCGGCTTTTGAGTACGATTCATTTCCTTTTCTATTCATTTCTGCTTGAGTCTGGGAGAAACCAGTCAGGCAACTAATGCTAATTAAAATTGTAAGTAAATATCTCATATTGCTATTTTTAATGCTTGTTGCTAAAGTATAGAACTATTTGCAGTTG
>CAZRXT010000485.1:0-1544 GCA_964604035.1 uncultured Prolixibacteraceae bacterium
TCGAGCGAAGCACTGTCGCTCATTCCTGGTTGTACCAATGGGAGAATTTCGTTAATGTCGCCCAATAGTTCTGATTTTAGAATGCTTTCGCGGGCTTCCATCCAATAGCGGTTACCACGAATTGTGTTGATTTCGCCATTGTGCCCAAGCAAACGGAAAGGCTGAGCCAAATCCCAGGTAGGGAATGTATTAGTACTAAAACGAGAGTGAACCAATGCCAAACCACTTGTAAAATAAGCGTTTGTAAGGTCGGGGTAATAATTTCGGAGTTGCAATGAGGTCAACATGCCTTTATACACCATTCGCCTAGTTGAGAGGGTAACAATATAAAATGCTCTTTTTTGTTTTAGCGACGATTGCAACGTAGCTTTTTCAATTTTTTTTCTGACAAGGAATAGTTTTCTTTCCAAGTCGTCCTGATTTTCGCCGCCTGTGATGAAAATCTGTTTTACAAGCGGTTCGTTCGATCCTGAAGTAACACCAAGAATTTCGCTGTTTACAGGAACGTCGCGCATGGCAAGCAATGTTAATCCTTCTTTTTCGATGATTTCTTTTGTCATCTGAAGACATAGCTTGCACTCTTTCTCTTCTTTAGGGAAGAAAATAAGACCTGTACCATATTTGCCTTTTTCAGGTACGGGGATTCCTTGCAGCAAGATAAATTCGTGAGGAATTTGAACTAAAATTCCTGCACCGTCGCCCGATTCAACATCAGCACCTTCGGCACCACGGTGAACCATGTTTTCAAGAACCTGCAAGCCTTTTTCAACAATATCGTGAGTTTTGCTTCCATTTATATGAGCAAGTAAGCCAACACCACAAGCATCGTGTTCAAATTCTGAAGAGTATAAACCTTCTCCAACACTAATTCCTTTTTCTATTAAACTATCCATATTAGCAATTTTTATTCATTTTTAAAATGTAAACAAAAGAGCAGCAGTTGGATATACTGCTCTTTTGTGAAAAAAATCAAGAGCTTATCTGATAAACAAGAGCTCTCTGTATTTTGGTAAAGTCCACATTTCGTTGTCGACAATCATCTCTAATTTGTCGATGTGGTAACGAATAATGTCAAAGTGTGGAAGAACGTCGTTTTGATAAGCAATTGCCTTTGCTCTTTCATGTTCAATCTTATTAGCAACTTTGCGAGCTTCAACCATCTCGTCAACTTTCGATTTAATAACACTTACATGTTCTGCAATCTCTTCAATCAATTCGCGATCCATTGCCGAAAGTTCTTTTTCTTTAGCAGCGTCGTAAACCGATTTAATTTTAAATACATTGTCGAGAAGCATTGATTGGTAGCGTGTTGCAACAGGAATGATGTGATTGATGGCCAAGTCGCCTAAGACACGCGATTCAATCTGGATTTTCTTTGTATATGTTTCCCATTTAACTTCATTACGAGCATGAAGTTCTTTTTCAGTAAAAACATTCAAGTTGGTAAACATGTTCACTGATTCTTTTGAAGTATAAGCATCAAAAATTACAGGAACACTTGTTTCGCAATCTAACCCTCTTTTTCCGGCTTCAACTTTCCATTC
>CAZRXT010000486.1:0-1541 GCA_964604035.1 uncultured Prolixibacteraceae bacterium
TGATTCACTGTCACGGTTGGTTTGGATCAATAGTCCCAATATTGATAAAGAAAACATTTGCCAATGATCCGCTTTTTTCTCAATCGAAGGTGGTTCTAACGGTTTACAACGATGAATTCGACAAAAAACTCGACGCAAATCTAAATCAGAAGGTTCAAAATGAAGACATTAATGCCGACGATGTTAATGTACTACTTACACCAACCTACTCAAGCCTTTATAAATTAGGGATTCAGTATGCCGATGGAATTATCAAAGGCAGTCCAACATTAAGTGAAGAGGTTGAAAAAACGTTGTTGAGTTGTAACAAACCCGTTCTTGAGTTTCAATCACCTGAAAACTACATAGAATCATACAATGAATTCTACGACAAAATACTAAGTCTTTAAAATATTCGTTAAAAAAGAGAGCCAGTTGCTCTCTTTTTTGTTAATTTGAACACTCAGAAACATCTAAATACAAAAAACAATGTGCGGAATCGTTGGCTACATAGGATCTAAAAACGCCTATCCAATACTCGTAAAAGGCTTAACCCGATTAGAATACAGAGGTTACGACTCTTCTGGCGTAGCCCTTTATCACAACCAAAAAATCAACGTTTTCAAGAAAAAAGGGAAAGTAAGCGAACTTGAAAACTTTTGTTCAGATAAAGATATAAACGGAACCATTGGAATGGGGCACACTCGTTGGGCTACTCACGGCGAACCAAACGACATAAATGCGCACCCACACACTTCAATGAACGGCATCTTCACAATTATACACAACGGCATAATTGAGAACTACGAAAGAATTAAAAAAGATTTAAAATTACAGAACTACACATTCTACGGCGAAACTGACACCGAAGTGCTGGCAAACCTTATCGAATTCATGTATCTGAAAGGCAACAACATCAATGCTGAACTTGCTGTACGAATGGCTCTTTCGAGAGTCGTTGGTGCTTACGGACTAGTTGTAATGTGTTCAAAAGAACCAGAACAACTGATAGCAGCCCGAAAAAGCAGCCCACTTGCAATAGGCATTGGTCAAGGCGAATACTTTATAGCCTCCGATGCTACCCCAATGATTGAATACACAAAAAGTGTAGTTTACCTCAACGATCAAGACGTAGCTATCGTCACAAAAAATAGCTTCACTCTGAAAACCGTTGATAACGAAGCCGAAATCACTCCCGAAATTCAGCAATTGGAATTAAGCGTAGGCGAACTCGAAAAAAACGGCTACGAGCACTTCATGCTGAAAGAAATTTTTGAACAACCTAAAACCATATCAGACTCTTTTAAAGGAAGAATTTCGCCCGAAACAAAGGAGATTGTTCTTGGTGGTTTAGCCGATGTAATGCCCCGCATTCTCGATGCCCGGCGAATTGTTATTATAGCCTGCGGAACATCATGGCATGCAGCCCTAATTGGGGAATATCTTATTGAAGAGTATGCACAAGTTCCTGTTGAAGTTGAATATGCTTCTGAATATAGGTATCGAAGACCCATTATCAGGGAAGACGATGTGGTTCTGGCCATTAGTCAAAGTGGTGAAAC
>CAZRXT010000487.1:0-1532 GCA_964604035.1 uncultured Prolixibacteraceae bacterium
CCAATTCGCTGAATTGCATTTGAAAGCGCGTTCACTTTATTGCCGTGCGAGATGTATTCCCAGTGGTATTTATTCAGGATATAGATGCAGTTTTCGATAACAATAATCACAACCAACGATGGTATTACACCACTAAGAATGGTGATTTTGAAGTCGAACAATGAAATTGTTCCCAAAACCCAGATAATGCTGATCGCAACCACTAAAAGCGACCCCATTAAAATGCGGAACGACCTGAAGAAGAAATACATGATTAGTGCCGCAACGAAAATACTGCCGAGCACGAAGAGTATCAATTCGCGTTCTACATCGTGCATTGTTTGGGTTGCAATATATGGCATTCCCGAGTAATGCACTTCTATTTTATTCTTTTGCTGGTATCTCTTTACCGTCTCGGTTATTGAGTTAACAATGGCAATGCGTTTCTTATTGTGCATCTTGGTCTTATCGAGCGTTATGGCCATAAGGGTTGCCTTAGTCTCGGTATTATAAAGAAGACCTTCGTAAAATTTGAGTTGAAGAATTTTGTTTTTCAGGCTGTCGACTTCTTCTTGTGTGCTTGGTTTTTGAGTTACAAGTGGAAGAATATCAAATTGATGCGTCTCTTGATTCTTAATAATGTCAACGCCTTTCGATATGCTTATAACACCTTCAACGCCTTCAATTTTGCTGATCTCATTTCCAAGGTCATACCATTCGTTAAATTGGTCGAGCTGAAAGATGTCAGGGTTTTTAGCGCCTACAACGTACAGGCTACCATCTTCGCCAAAAAGTTTCCGAAACTGGTCGTATTCAATTTTTGATTGGTTTTTTTCAGATAACAGAGAAGTGTATTCGTACGACATCTCAATTTTTAGGGCATAGTAACCCATGAAAACAGTAAAAATGGCAAGAAATATAATGAGGGTAATTCTATTTTTAAGGATAAACTGAGAAACTTTTGCGAACATTTTTTCCAATTAAGATTTAAAAAAAAGCAATCATGTTTTAGAAGTCCAAAAATAATTCAATAATTGAATTGAATGAGCTTAAACTTCATTTTTTCGTAACCCTTTTGTGATGATGTTTTTATTGTTGGCTATCATAAATATGCCTCATTGTCAATAATTTGAAAATGAGGCATACTTTAGCTATTTGTTGTTAAACTAGACTTGTGTTTAAGCTTTTCCTATCCACGCTGCCACATCTTCTTTTGAAGGGTTTGTGAGGCCTAGCTTATTTTTTTTGTTGATGCCGCAAATATCCTGATGGAATTTATTAGGATTCAATTCTTTCAGATCGGCTACCATTACAACACCTGCTTTTTGAATCACTTCTACCCATTCTTCAGGTATTCCAAGTTCAATAAATTTCTCAGGGCCATCTTTTTTAGCCACTTTTTCAGCTTTCATCTGTGGAAAGAAAAGAACTTCCTGAATGGCTTGTTGGCCTGTCATAAGCATAACCAGACGATCCATACCAATTCCCATACCTGATGTTGGAGGCATGCCATATTCCAGCGAGCGCACAAAGTCCATGTCAATAAACATAGC
>CAZRXT010000488.1:0-1508 GCA_964604035.1 uncultured Prolixibacteraceae bacterium
GTAAAATAACATATACCGAAAAGATAAACCAAACCAAACGAACAGAAACCCAAAGGTTGTAACGAGCCAAAACAAAATAGCAACAAGAAATGAACCACCAAAAAAGCTGATTACATTTTTTGAAAAGCCATTAACAGCTTCATTAAAACCGGTATACATTCTACATGATATCGATTCATTACCGGCCAAACAAGCAATTTTAACTTTCTGTTGTTTGAATAGACGGGCAATTGCAATATCCTCAACCTTATTGAGTTTCAATTTTTCGTGGGGCAAGTTTCTCTTATAAACTGTCGAATTAAAAAGCATAAACTGGCCATTAGCTGCCGATAACGAAGTGAATTTCGACTTCTTCACAAGAATTAATGGCAAAAGAGTTATCAAAATAGAGTTCATAACCGGCACAGTTGCCCATTCTCCTCTCGAAAGCATTTGCTGCTTCGGAAAGATTGAAAGTAAACCAAGATTGTTTTTCTTTACTGACAATAACGTTCGTAATATCAAATCTTTACCAACTCTAACATCAGCATCAAGAAACAAAAGATAGTCGCCTTTTGCTTGCTCGGCAAGTTTATGGCAAGCATAATTCTTTCCCAGCCAACCTTCTGGCAATCCAGTAGACTGAACAAGGCGTATTCGATTGTCTATTAAAGACATATCCGAAGTAATAGCGGCAGTACGGTCGGTTGATAAATCGTCGAAAACAATGATTTCAATGTTTCCGTAATCTTGTGAAAACAAGTCGCTTAAAATGTCCGAAATATGTTTTTCTTCGTTCCTAGCAGGGATTAAAACAGAAACTAAATCGGCGCAATTGTGATTGGCTTTTGGTAGCCTTTGAGAAAAAATCAGGTTTGAAAAGGCAACCATAAATCTGATAGCCGAAAAAATTAAAACAAAATACGCCAGGTAAATCATGCCTTTATATTTTTCTGTTTTTCAATGCATTGAAAATAAAAGTCGTTGAAACTTTTTTGGATAGAAGCAACATCAAAAGCTTGTTCTTGATACTCCTTAAAATTGAAATAGCAAGTTGGCTTAACATCTGAAAAATAGTCGACCAAATTAACCACAAAACAGATTTGTACCTGATCCTTGACTTTCATCAGAATATTCTCGATGCCCTTTTCGAAAACAACTGTGTTGTTATACAATGAGTTGATTTCACCCTGTGGAAAAATCAGCACCATGTTCCGATTATCATTAAGCAGTTCGACAGTATAATTTATTGACTCTATTATGCTGCGCGACTTTTTTTGAACAGAAAATCCACCGCAATAGTTTAAAAACCAGTGACTCCGAAGTTGATCTTCGAGCATCATAAAATGATATTTTCTGTTGAAATATTTTCTGTTGAAATATTCGTGCCAAAAACCGTCCCACCAACTTATGTGGTTGGATATTAACAATATTGGCAAATTCCGATCTTCAATCTCTCCAAAAAAACGTATCTCTTTAAAATGCTTTTTCAGAATGAAATTGTTGTAGTACTGAAAAAACGGATAGAT
>CAZRXT010000489.1:0-1508 GCA_964604035.1 uncultured Prolixibacteraceae bacterium
AACAGGTAATAAAATGAAACGTTTGTTTCACCTATGTTTCACAAATAATTAAAAAAGGGTTAGCAAAACTTTGCTAACCCTTTGATTTTCAGTCGGGGCGACAAGATTTGAACTTGCGACCCCTCGCCCCCCAGACGAGTGCGCTACCGGGCTGCGCTACGCCCCGAACTTTTAATTTAACCGCTGCAAAAATAGCGATCTGGCTTCATTTTGCAAAATAAAAATCTCTTTTGACTTTATATCTCACTTTCAGAATAATACAAGTAAATTGTTCATTTTATCTAATATCTTTCCTTAAAACAATCGAGTTTTATGACTATTTTCAACATCAATTTTGTAACAATTATCACCTTTGGCTGTTATTAATGTCGTTATTTTTGATTAAAAATAGAATAAAACAAAAAAATATAAAAAACATGTTCGAAAAATTAAACTTATCCGAAAATCAACAGAAAAACGATAAAAATGTTGATATTGAGAAAATTAAGTGCTTAATAATTGGCTCTGGCCCTGCAGGTTATACTGCTGCAATTTATGCTGCAAGAGCAAATCTCAATCCGGTTATGTACGAAGGTCTCCAACCTGGCGGCCAACTAACTACAACTACAGAAGTTGAAAATTTTCCGGGATATCCAAATGGTATTACTGGTCCTGAACTGATGGAAGATTTAAAAAAACAAGCTTCGCGTTTTGGTACTGACATACGTTGGGGATTAGCAACTGCGACCGACCTCTCGTCTCGCCCTTTCAAGGTTACTATTGATGGCAATAAAGTAGTTGAGGCCGAGGCCCTGATTATTGCTACCGGAGCAACAGCTCAATACCTCGGACTGGAAGATGAAAAGAAATATGCAGGAAGCGGAGTTTCGGCTTGTGCTACATGCGACGGGTTCTTTTACCGTAAGAAAGATATTGCCGTAGTTGGGGGTGGCGATACTGCTGCCGAAGAAGCAATCTATTTGGCCGGGCTCTGTAATAAAGTGTACATGATTGTTCGCCGCGATGAGCTCAGAGCTTCAAAAGTAATGCAGGAAAGAGTGAAAAGCACACCAAATATTGAAGTCTTGTGGAAACACCAGACAAAAGGCTTATTTGGCGATGGAGTAGTTGAAGGTGCTGAGTTGTACAAAAATAAGGGTGAGGCTAATGAAGAAATTGTGAAAATCAAAATTGATGGGTTTTTCTTAGCAATTGGACATAAGCCTAACTCCGATATTTTCAAAGAATATCTCGACTTAGATGAGGTTGGATACATTAAAACAATTCCTGGCACTTCAAAAACTAAGATTCCAGGGGTTTTTGCCTGTGGTGATGTTCAGGATTCTCATTATAGACAAGCAATTACAGCTGCAGGATCGGGCTGTATGGCAGCTATGGACACTGAAAGATTTCTTTCTGAAAACGCATAAAAAAACTAAGAGTTTCTAGACTTGTTTGGAATTTGGTTTATTGACAAGGATTAGTTGCAGAACTCGGATTGTCGGTTTACATTGAAACCGACAATCCGT